>QFOI01000431.1 GCA_003241175.1 Pseudopedobacter saltans | reverse complement strand
TGGTTTGCCTGATTGGCAAACAGATATGGAAAATCCTGATTTTGCAAAAGTGGCAGAAGCAATGGGTATAACAGGGATTACGGTTCGAAATCCAGATTTGGTGGAATCTTCTTTAGCTGAAGCGCTATCTATGGAAGGTCCAGTATTGGTACACGTTTATACCAATCCAAATGCCTTGGCAATGCCTCCAAAAATCGAACTTGCTCAGATGAAAGGTTATGCTCAAAGTATGACTAAATTGATGTTAAGTGGCAAGATCGACGAAGTCATGGATATTGTAAAGAGTAACTTCAAACACATCAAAGAAATATTGTAAAACAAATTTGGAAAAAGATTGCTTCACTTCGTTCGCAATGACGCATTTTTTTGACATCATTTTGAAAAATTAAACCTCATTGCGACGAAGAATGACGAGGCAATCTCATAATTAAGTAGTTTTCTTTTCTAAATACCTATGGGTTAAAGAGAGAGCATTTTTGGATGCTCTCTCTTTTTATGTAAACGATTGCGTTGATATAACGGTAAAAATGAATTAAATTGCTCTTATTTTCCTTGAAAAAGAATCTCATGATTAAGAGACTGATACTTGCCTCTACATTGTTTTTGTCATCTTTTCTTGGTTTTGCCCAAAAGGCAAAACACAGTTTTGAAATAAAAGATGGTTCGTTTGTCTATGATGGTAAACCCATAATGCTACATGCCGGCGAAATGCAT
Source organism: Pseudopedobacter saltans (assembly GCA_003241175.1). GTDB lineage: Bacteria > Bacteroidota > Bacteroidia > Chitinophagales > Chitinophagaceae > Rhizosphaericola. The sequence goes on along the minus strand of QFOI01000431.1, from coordinate 2,467 downwards.
TTCGCGCGAATACCGCACCAATATTGGAGGCATCGATTGAAAATGATCAAAGCGATGGGATTGAATGCTGTGACAACCTATATCTTTTGGAATTGGCATGAAACGGCTCCCGGTGTTTGGGACTTCAAAGGAGATAAAGATTTGCGACAATTTGTAAAAGAAGCGGGGGAAGAAGGTTTGATGGTCTTACTTCGCCCTGGTCCTTATACTTGTGGAGAATGGGAGTTTGGTGGTTATCCTTGGTGGCTTCCCAAAGCGCCAGGAATGGTTATCCGTGCTGACAACCAACCTTTTTTGGATAGTTGTAAAAACTATATTGGAAAAGTAATGGAGCAGGTGAAAGATCTTCAGATAACGCATGGCGGACCCATTATCATGGTACAGGCTGAAAATGAATTTGGTTCCTACGTACGTCAGCGTCCAGACGTGGCATTGGCCGACCATAAACGCTATAATGCCAAGATCAAGCAACTGTTAGTGGATGCAGGTGTGGATGTTCCTTTTTATACAGCAGATGCCATTAGCCTGTTTGAAGGTGGCTCTATTCCTGGCGTAGTACCAGGTTCTGATGGAGATTACAACGCCAAAGAAGTAAAAGCTGCCGTAAACAAATACCATGGAGGAAAAGGCCCTTATATGGTTGCTGAATATTATCCTGGTTGGTTAGATCATTGGGCAGAGCCATTTCCAAAATCGTCTGCACAAAGTGTTGCCAAGCAGTTAAGGAAGTTTATCATGGATACTATGTCATTCAATATCTATATGATACATGGCGGGACTAATTTTGGTTTTACCTCTGGTGCCAACTATGATGCTCAACATGATATCCAACCGGACATGACATCTTATGATTATGATGCGCCAATATCCGAACCAGGTTGGGTTACACCGAAATACGACTCCATCCGTAATCTATTACAGGCAAATTCTGCAGTTAAATTGCCCGCCGTTCCGGCAAAGATTCCTGTGATTGACATTCCTGCCGTTACGTTGACAAAAGCGGTTAATCTTTTTGATATTACCGAAAGTATGACTCCCGTATCCAACGATACCCTAATGTCATTCGAAGATTTAAATCAAGGAAGTGGTTATGTTTTGTATAGTAGAAAATTTACGCAGCCTGCTAGTGGAAAGCTTTCTATTCCTGGTTTAAGGGATTTTGCGGTTGTGTACATCAATGGGAAAAAGGTTGGCGTACTGAATCGCTACTATAAGAAGTACGATATGGAAATTGATATTCCTTTCAATTCTACTTTACAGATTTTAGTGGAAAATATGGGACGTATCAATTATGGCGCTGAGATTATCCACAATACGAAAGGAATTATCCAACCGATAACTATTGCCGGGAACGAAATTACAGACAATTGGGAGATGACGCAATTACCTATGAGCAAAGCGCCCGACGTTTCCAAACTTAGCAATACCAAGGAAGAAGGCGTGCCAGTCATATATCAGGGTTCTTTCACATTGAACAAAACTGGTGATACCTTTCTGGATATGAGAGGATGGGGAAAAGGTATAGTCTTCGTGAATGGTATCAATCTTGGTCGATATTGGAGTACTGTTGGTCCACAATTGACATTATATCTTCCGGGTTGCTGGTTGAAAAAAGGAAAGAATGATGTTGTCATATTTGAACAACTTAACGATAAGCCGCAACCAAAACTAAGCTTTACAACCACTCCTATATTGGACCAACTAATTAAACAGTAATTAATTTTTTGGTAATATTGGAAAGAATAGGCACTTTGATAAGTGCCTATTTTATTTTTGTAAAGTGAAAACCAGTGTCATATTCTGCTTCTTGTTATTGGGGACTGTTGTGTGCCAGTCTCAGAACCTTTCTATTAATGAGATGAATGCTCTATTGGAGAAAAGAGATTTTTTTACATTGAAAAATGTACTGTCTCGTTTCAACCCCAATATCACCACGCAGGATAGTCTTTACTTTCAGGCTTCCGTTCAGAACACGTTTGGAAATAACCTACAATCTATAGCCGCAATAAAGTCGTTGAGCGAGCAATACGCGACACGGCTCGACGATGATGCATGGATCAATCTTTTAAATATTTTGGCAGATGACTATGTGAAAACCTACGACTATAAATCTGCCGCGGCTAGTTACGCTATTTTATTAAGAAGGTATGGAAACAAATTGACCCAAACTGACATTGCAGGTTATGAAAACAACTATAACTTGTACAAACCACTAGAAAACGTCCCTGCGCAAACTGTACAGTTTTTAGATTCTGAACCGATTACTCTTTCAAGAGATCAACAAGAACTATGGAATGTTCCGGTACAGGTCAATAAAAAGGATAGTGCACATTTCATCTTTGATTCGGGTGCCGGTTTTTCCACCATTACCCGATCTGCAGCTAATCATTTAGGTATCACTATCATTCCAGCCAACGTCAAGGTCAATACAGCTAATGATAAACAAGTGTTGGCTCAATTAGGAGTC
>QFOI01000430.1 GCA_003241175.1 Pseudopedobacter saltans | reverse complement strand
AACAATTAACAACCTATCCTTCCATATTGGGCGGACGTGTCAAAATATTGCATCCCGCAGTTTTTGGTGGTATTCTAGGTCGTAGAGATTTGGAATCTGACAAAAAAGAAATGGAGCAATACAATATTCCACCGATCGATTTGGTAATCATTGATTTGTATCCATTTGAAGAAACATTGAAAAGCACTTCAGAAGAAGCTGCCATCATTGAAAAAATCGACATTGGAGGTCCTTCAGCCATACGCGCCGCAGCCAAAAACTTTAAGGAAGAAGTTGTATTGGCTTCTCGTGACGAATACGCTTGGCTTTTGGATGTATTGAAACAACAAGACGGGATCACTTCTTTGGAAGAAAGAAAAGCATTTGCCGCCAAAGCTTTTGAAGTTGTGATGAACTATGATATTGCTATCAACAACTATTTTAACGGAACAATTTTGCGTCCGCTGACTTACAAACAGTCTTTGCGTTACGGTGAAAATCCAGATCAGAAAGCAGCCTTCTATGGTGATCTGACAGAAGAATTCACACAATTGAATGGTAAAGAACTTTCCTATAACAATCTAGTGGATGTCGATGCAGCTATTGCTTTATTGAAAGAATTTAAACAAGAAACTGAGGTCTTATTTGGTATCATCAAACATACGAACGTTTGCGGCGTAGCTCTTCGTCCTACTGTTTCTGAAGCATATGAAGCCGCCAACGCTGGCGATCCAGAGAGCGCATTTGGTGGTATTTTGATTGCATCCGCATCCGTTGACAAAACAACAGCCGAAAAAATCAGCGAGGTTTTCTTCGAGGTATTGATTGCACCAGCTTTTGACGATGACGCATTGGAAGTATTGAAAAAGAAAAAAACAAGAATATTGTTGCAGTTGAATCCTGCGGCGAAAAGCAACGAAATGCAGTTCAAATCCGTATTGAACGGTGTATTGGTTCAGGAAATGGACCAAGGAAATTTTGCAGCATGGAAAGAAGTGGGCGGTCGCGAAACAAGCGAAGAGGAAAAATCCGATTTAGCATTCGCAAACATCATCTGCAAACACCTAAAAAGTAATGCCATCGCATTGGTCAAGAACAAACAACTTATCGGAAAAGGCTGTGGACAGACAAGCCGTATTGATGCACTTCGCCACGCTATCGAAAAAGCGAATCAGTTCAATTTTGACCTAAAGGGTTCAGTATTGGCATCTGATGCTTTCTTCCCATTCAATGATTGCGTTTCCATCGCTCATAAAGAAGGAATCGAAGCTTTTATACAACCTGGCGGCTCTATACGTGACAAAGACAGTATCGATTACACCGTTGAAAACAAATTGGCAATGGTGATTACGGATAAAAGGCATTTTAGACACGGGTAAGACTCTAAATGATTTGCGTAAAAACTTCGTATCTTGAATTAGATACGAAGTTTTTATTCTGTAACAATTACTTCATTCTTATCTAGTTGCTTTATAGGATATTTCAAAAAACAGCTAAAGTATTTAAAACAATAAAATAGAAAACAAATTCATTCATTTAAAAATGTAGTTATACTATTTGTTCTATATCCATGCTCCAAACCTTATTTAAAACAATTGCAACGAATGCTGATTTTAAAAACACAATATGGAAGTCTTTTCTAAAAAGATGGTTTGTGATTTCCGCAATGATCCTTTTCGTGACTGCTATTTTTAGTGAAGATATTTATCATGCAGACGAATACTTCCAAACAATCGAGTTCACTAACTACAAATTAGGAAATATCAACTCTGACATGCTTCCACAGGAATTCCGAGATCAGATAAGACCTTGGCTTCAACCGTACATCTACTTATTAATAACAAAAGCGTCTTATAAATTTGGAATTTACAGTCCTTTTACAATCACATTTTTTTTTCGTTTATTTTCTGCGTTTTGGGCATGGGTTATGATCGCATTATGCTGTATGATGACCCCGCAATTCTATATTTGTTTAGACCAACGGAGGTTTACCGTTTATCTATTAAACCTGATAGGAATACTTCCATACATGTTAGTAAGAACCTCATCTGATGCACTATCAACATCATTTAGTATGATCGGCTTCGCTCTACTTTTTTTAGGTAGTATTCCAAAATCTTGTACACCATTAGAAAGAAGTTATTCAAATCAATTACTTTTCTGCGTTGGATTAATCTGGGGAGTTGCGTTTGAGATAAGATTTGCAACAGCCTTTCTTTTAATTGGCTTCCTACTATGGTTTGTTTTTTCAGGAATTAAAACTTTAAAAAAAACCATGAAACAGCTTCTAGTTTTTTTTGTTGGTATTTGCTTGCCCATTTTCTTATCTACATTGTTAGATAGTTACGCATATGGAAATTGGTGTTTTGCTCCTTGGAATTTTATTGTTCAATTTAAGAATGCGAATATTGACGCAACACGAAGCAGCTATATATTTGACACATTACCATTTTGGGGATATTTCAAGTTAGTATTTAGTAGTGAGCATACAATCTATTCATTTATAAATCCAATTCTATTTTATTCAAGTATCGTAGGTATCATTAGACAACCCAAAAATGTTCTTTCGTGGATAACTACAGTCTATATTATTTTTATTTCATTAATTCCTCATAAAGAATTACGGTTTTTGATGTTAATCATTATTCCGGCTTGTTTCCTTACGACTTTTGCTATTTCTCCGTCAAACAATACAAATAATTTCTTCAACAAAATATGGAATTGGAGAAAAAGCTGGGGTGCTTGGTTTATTTACATCGCCAACTTTTTCTTTTTAATAATGTATGTAAATGGCCCTAATAAAGATTACTTCCCTATTAATAAATTTATTTATAACAATGTCCCCTCGAATTCCATTGTTTTCCTCATTCATTGTCAACCATATTACACAAACTATTATTTAAGAACCCATTTTTACCAACCCAAAAATGTTAGTTTCATAGATCAAGATAGTATACCTTCCATAAAAAAGATATCACAACCTATATTTTTTGTAACATTTACAGATCAACAAGATTCTCTTAATTCCGAAGAGCAGAAAGTAGAACTTTTATTTTCTTATCAAAAAACCAACCTTTATAGTTTGTTCAGAAAGTTGCTAGGCAAAAAAAATTTCAAAGTTTGGAGATTATATAAATTAAAATTAAAAAAATCCTCCGAAGCCTCGGAGGATTTTTTTAATACTGTAAAACGAAGAAAAACTAAGCTTCTTCCGTATTG
>QFOI01000429.1 GCA_003241175.1 Pseudopedobacter saltans | reverse complement strand
GCCGCTTCTTTGATCTTCAAAGTCCTGATACGGTAACCTGAGTGCGTGTTTCAATCCATCTGTGTACAACGTTGCGCCAAATTTTTGGATAACAACATTGACGACGTAATCCTGAAAAGCCTTGGCAATACGTGATACCATGGCAACTCCTATGATAAGCAACAACCCTTTAATAATACCGTGGTAAAAGGCGTTTTCCATACCATTTTGCCTGTAATGCGCCACTTTTGTGGCATAGGGATCGATAAGAAGGTTGCCGAAAATATATGGATTCAATAAAGAAAACACCTGATTGATGGCGGCAAAAAGCAAAGCCAATAATATCAAGCCTTTATAGGGCTTTAAATAACGTATTAAAAGTTTCATTGTATCTTAAAAGATGGCAAAGGTACGCAGATATAACGCAACAATATGATAAGTCTTGTTGTTTACATATTGTAAGTAAAGAAATATTTTTAAACTATTTTTTTTACTTCAGGTCTTAACAATAATCAATATATGCCGTGCGTTAGTAACATGATTATGTGATTTTTTAATTATTTATATGGAGAAATTTTACACGAAAGAATTTATACTGGCTTTTTTATACAATGAGATGCCTTTTGCATTGAAAAGACAATTTGTACTTCGCTTACAAAAAGATCCTCTTCTGAAAAGGATGTATTATGACTTAAAGGCGGCCATAGAAGGTATGAAAAACCTTACGGTCATTAGGCCTTCTGAAAAGTTGGTTAATTATATCAAGTCTTACGCACACGCTAACGTGTTGGTCTTCAGTTCCAACTAATCATTGGGTTTTATTCAAAATCCTTGTATAGTAAGTATTTTTTCCTTTTCTGCTTAAACTTGACTAATTCATTATTCCAACTTTCCCTTATCTGTATTTCTGTAATGCCGCTCTTGATCTGTTGCATTAAAGTAGCGTTTCCAGCTAATCTATTGAAAAACCAATTTTCAATTTTGGAAGTATCCGTTGGTTTAAGGAAAAAGCTGTCTTTTTGCGGAAATAATTCATGAGCTTTGATAAGCCAGGAAAGATCAATTTGGGATGGCGGTGCTATATTGGTCACATCCCAACCATAACAGGTTTTGTCATACAATTTTGAGGATTTCGCTCCAGGACGACTTGTCGGAACAAAAGAAAATAGGTTATGTGGCAAATCTGGATGTCCAAATACGGTAAAAGGGTGATCCGTTCCTCTGCCTTCGCTTAGATTAGTTCCTTCAAAAAAGCATGTTGAGGCATACCAGTAGATGGCTGCCATATCTTTAAGATTGGGAGAAGGTGGGACCGGAAGTTGATAGAGATAGCGGTGATCGTATTTTTTGCATTTTATGATTGTCAAACCTACTGTTTCGGGTGTGTAATTCACATTTGTTTTGAGCCAATGTTCACCAATGAGCAATTGAGCATATTCGCCCATTGTCATTCCATGTACAACTGGAATGGGTTGTGGTCCGACCCCACTTTTAAACTGCATATCCAATACTGGTCCATCTACGTAAAACCCATTCGGATTGGGGCGGTCCAACAGAATAACAGGTTTGCGGTTGTCAATACTTCCTTCTAGAAAATGTTGCAAGGATAATATATAGGTAAAAAAGCGCATCCCAACATCTTGCAAATCAAAAACGGTGACATCCACATCAGCAAGATCCTCAGCTGACGGCGTACTTTTGGCACCATAAAGGGAGACGACCTTGATTCCGGTTTCTTTGTCAATATAAGTATCCACATGCTCACCCGCATCCGCTGTTCCACGGAATCCATGTTCCGGTCCGAAAATTTTGACAATATTGATACCTAAAGACTTTAACGAATCAACCAAGTGTTTTTGACCTATGACCGTAGTCTGGTTGGCATATATCGCTACTTTTTTCCCTTCCAATAGTGGTAAATACTCTTTTAATTGATAGGCTCCAGGTTTGGTTTTCAATGCTTTCTTGTACCATTTGGTAGCTTTTCCTTGTGGAAGAATTGTTTTTTTATTTTCTTGGCTACGTACGTTTCCGTATAACAGAAGGAATAAGGAGCAAACAGCAATTATTTTTTTCATCTGAATATTTTCTATTTAAAAAAGCAAAGAATCAGTGTGTACAAGAAAAAGGATCAATGAAGTGACGGTCGAAGTTAACTAAAAATTATCGTAGAAAACCAGTTACAAAGCTTACCTTGCCTCTTTATTGATTGAAAAACCTCAGATTATGAGACAAGTACAAGCAGGTGATAAAGTAAAAGTACATTATCACGGAAAATTACAGGATAATACAACTTTTGATAGCAGTGAAGGTCGCGAACCACTGGAATTTACAGTAGGTAGCGGTCAGGTAATTAAAGGATTTGACGATGGCGTTACAGGTATGACTATTGGTGAAAAGAAGACAATTTCTATTCCAGTTGAGGAAGCTTATGGTCCTAAGCAAGATGAATTGTTGATCGAATTTCCAAAAGATCAATTTCCTGCTGACATGCAACCAGAAGTTGGTATGGCATTGAATATGCGTAACGATGAAGGCCAAACATTTCCGGTGACAATCGCCGAGATCAAAGAAGAATCTGTTGTATTGGATGGCAACCATCCTTTGGCGGGTAAAGACTTGATTTTTGATTTGGAATTAATGGAGATCGAAGATTAATTTCATTATAATTATATATTAAACAAGCCTTCCAAAAATGGAAGGCTTGTTTGTTTCATTACTGTTGCGTTTCAATCAACCGGAACAATTCGGCAATATAGCCATCTGGATCATCATAAGAGATGAATTTCCCCCAGTTCAAAATGTCTTTTGTAGACTTGTCTGGAACCAATTTTGAATCTCGCAGTTTTAATCCAAACCAAGCAACGGTTGTGGCAAGCCTGTAATCGGGTGAAAGGCTGGATTTTTTTTCTAACTTAGATGAGACCCTGACGCCATACTCTACACTCTTATTGCTAGTGGGCAACTTGTATCGTGTATTGATGTATGCCAATCTATTATTAAATAAGTTTGATTTAGGATCTTTGTATTTGATGGGCTTATTGACAGATAAAGAACTATCCTCTTTTAATTTGGAAGGAATGATTTCATAAAGTGCAGTTACCATATGACCACTTCCCATTTCGCCTGCGTCAATACTGTCATTAGCAAAGTCTTCCTTTTCAAGGTGCCGTGTTTCATAACCAATAAGTCTATATGCTTTTACTTTCCTTGGGTTGAACTCAAG
>QFOI01000428.1 GCA_003241175.1 Pseudopedobacter saltans | reverse complement strand
ATTTCGCGCAGGCCGATATTATTAATTGCCGCTTTGCAGGCATGACCACCTTTTCCGTTTTCTTTCATCACGCCAATACATTCGCTGAAAATATTTATCTCCACCAGTCAGAACCCGTTGCTTTGGAGATACCGCCACGCGTCGTGACGGGCTTTAAAGATCCGATCATCTTCCTCGGCAAGTCCATGCTGATCGGTAACGACCTCTATCAGATTACAGGACAGGAGCTTGTGAACATGACCGACGAGATACTGCGAGATCTGATAAAAAACTCGCTCAATGGTTGAATGCAGCGCACCAATTCAACCATTTATTAATAGTCTTTTGCTAAAATTTGAACCATATGAAAAGAATAGTGATATGCTTGTCAATATTGTTTTTTTTCGAAATGCCTGTGCTTTTTGCCCAAGAAAATGCTAGATATAAGATCGGTTTGATTGATTTGATGCTGCTAAAGAGACAGAAAGTTAGTGCTGTTGCTTTGGCTCACCAACTTGGTGCTGATGGATTAGAAGTTGATATGGGAGGACTAGGACAAAGACCGACTTTTGACAATAAATTGAGTATTGATTCCGTGCGAAATGCCTATATAAAATCTGCTAAAGAAAACAATATTCAATTTTGTAGTGTCGCAATGACAGGTTATTATGCACAATCTTTTTGTGGAAGGTCAGAATATCAAAAATCTATATTGGATTGTCTTACAACTATGAAAGAGCTGGGTGTGAAAACAGCATTTCTTCCTCTTGGTGTCCAATGTGATCTTAGAAAAAATCCTGGTGTCAGAGATTCTGTCGTGGCAAGGCTTAGATGGGCCGGACAACAAGCGCAAAAAGCTGGTGTCATAATCGGTATAGAAACCGCATTGGATGCAAAAGGTGATGTACAATTATTGAAAGAAATCAATTCTCCAGGAATAAAAATTTATTTTAATTTTTCCAATCCTCTAAAAGAAGGACGAGATTTATACAAAGAATTAAAAATACTAGGGAAGAACAATATTTGTATGATTCATGCTTCTAATAAAGATAGTGTCTGGTTGCAAAATGATCCTCAAATCAATATGCTCAAGGTCAAAAAAACTTTGGACAAAATGGGTTGGAGTGGTTGGCTTGTAATTGAAAGAAGTCGCGATGCATCCAGACCTAGAGATGTAAAAGGTAATTATGGTGCTAACACGGCTTATCTGAAATCAATATTCCAATAGATGTCAAGAATTTTTACATATAGTATTGGATTGCTTTTGTTGTTACCGTGTATTGGATTTTCCCAAGTAAAAATTTGGGTGTCGACTGATGGCAATGATAATGCAATTGGGACTGAGCGAGTACCATTAAAAACTATAGCTCAAGCGATACGAAGTGTAAGGAATCTCCGCCGACTAAATGATTCGTCCATTTTAAATGGAGCTGACATAATTGTAAAAGGCGGTACTTACCAATTGGACGAACCAATAATTATTAGACCAGAAGATAGTGGCAATCCCAATTCCATTACGACTATAAAATCAAATGGAGAGGATGAAGTTGTCGTAAGTGGAGGTGTACGAGTTACTAACTGGACTTCTGTTAAAAATAAAGTAGACGGTTTAAATCCTAAATTGTTGGGAAAGGTAATGGTTGCAGATCTTCCGAATACTATCAGTATTGAATCATTTGATTTTAGGCAAATTTGGGTAAATGGAAAAAAAGCTGTTCGAGCTAAAAGCTTTACTGGGTCAACGATGCAGCGCATATTGAATTGGGATAAACAAACTGGAACGGCTATTGTTTCTTCAAAAGATATTGGATCGCTTACTGCCAACAAGGGATTAGAATTTTTCATTCATCAATGGTGGGAAACGGCCAATTTGCGTGTACGTAAATTTGAAAAAATGACGAATGATAGTGTGCGTGTTTTTTTTCATGAACCCGAAAGTAAAATCCAAAATGAGCATCCTTGGCCATCGCCTTGGTTGTCCAAAGAATCCGGAAATTCTGCTTATTATTTTGTCAATAGTATTGAACTACTAGACGAACCTGGTGAATGGTTTTTTGATGTAGATGCGAAGAAAATTTATTATTATCCTTTGACCAATGAGGATATGGCAACGGGTGTGGTCATGATTCCTGTATTGGAAAATCTGTTGCAAATAAAAGGTACTCCTGAAAATCCAGTCCACGATATAAAAATTGAAAATATTAGTTTCCAACACACTTCTTGGTTGCGGCCATCAAAGGAAGGGCATGTTCCTCATCAGACAGGAATGTATATGGTGGAGGCGTATAAACTCAAACCTGCAGGAACGAAGGGAAAACCTAAATTGGATAATCAAGCTTGGATTGGAAGACCTCTTTCCGCGGTTGATATTTCCTATGCATCGGAAATTGAGTTTTTTAACAACAAATTAATGCATTTAGCCTCTACTGGCTTGGACACTAGAGTTGGCGTCGTTAATTCTGTTTTAAAAGGGAATTTATTTAAAGATATTGGAGGAAATGGTATTTTGGGTGGCTATTTTGGAGAAAACGGTTTGGAGGTTCATCGTCCATATTTGACAACTAATCAAAATGAAATAGTTCAAAATGTAAAGATTGAAAACAATTTTATTTCGGATGTTGGAAATGAAGATTGGGGTTGTGTAGGTATTGGATTTGGCTATGCTAAAAATATCAAAATAACTCACAATGAAATCGAGAACGTTCCATATTCTGGTATTAGTATGGGTTGGGGATGGACGCCACAAAAAAATGTAATGGAGAATAATTTAATTTCTCAAAACAAAATCCATCATTACGGAAGGACAAACTATGATTGTGCTGGTATTTACACACTTAGTGCACAACCAGGAACTATAATTGAAAAAAATTATATTGATAGCATTTATAGTGCAACGTATGCTCATCTTCCGACACATTGGTTTTATTTATATACAGATGAAGGTTCTTCTGGCATTGCTATTCGTAACAATTGGACTCCGAGTCAGAAATATTTGCAAAATAATAATGGCCCTAACAATATTTGGACAAATAACGGTCCGCAAGTTAATGATAGTATTAAAGTCTTAGCAGGATTAGAAAATCCATATTCGTATTTATCAAAATATAGTTCAACTGCTACTGTTCATCAAAAAATTAGTAAAGAACGAAAAGAATTGGTGGAATTGGTAAGCTCCAATAACCAAAAAATAAATGTCAAAGAATTACGTACGTTTTTGTTGAGTAAAGGG
>QFOI01000040.1 GCA_003241175.1 Pseudopedobacter saltans | reverse complement strand
CATCTCGTTTTTGGCCTTTCTCAACTCATTGGCATACGCTGTAGAATCTTGTGCATACAAAAACGTAGAGCAAAACAAACTCAATAATAACGAATATGCAAATGCGATTCTCTTCACTACAATTATCCTCTCCTTCTTTTAATTTTTGTATAAATGACTATTGGAATTCATATCCAATATCACGCCGAAAATTCATACCGTCAAAAGTAATTTTTTCTAAATTGTTAATAGATTTTGCTGCGGCTTCAGCAATACTAGCGCCAGCCGAAGTTACGGTTAGAACGCGTCCTCCATTTGTTAAAATATCTCCTTCAGTATTGGATTTGGTTCCAGCATGAAAAAGAATGGAATCACCGAGATCGCCATTGATCGATATTTTCTTTCCTTTTTCGTAGTCACCTGGATAACCTCCACTTACAGCTACCACTGTTGCAAATGCACCGTCGTTGTATTGGATGTCTATTTTATCCAAACCGCCATCGTAAACCGCATCAAACAGATTCACAATGTCCGTTTTCAGACGAGGCGTGACCACTTCCGTTTCCGGATCACCCATTCTGGAATTGTATTCAATCACAAAAGGTTCCCCTTCTACGTTGATCAATCCAAAGAAGATAAACCCTTTGTAATCAATATGTTCTTCCGCCAAACCATCAACAGTTGGTTTGATTATTTGGTTTTCGACTTTTTCCATAAAGGCTTTGTCCATAAAAGGAATCGGTGTTACACACCCCATTCCGCCTGTGTTAAGTCCAGTATCACCTTCGCCAATACGTTTGTAATCTTTGGCATGACCAATGATCTTATATTCTTTTCCATCTGTCAATACAAAAACACTCACTTCAATACCAGCCAAAAACTGCTCTATAACCACCTTTGACGAAGCCTCTCCAAACTGTTTGTGTTGGATCATATCTTCAAAAGTCTTTAAAGCCTCTTCTACTGTTGTGGCAATCACAACGCCTTTTCCGGCAGCCAAACCGTCCGCTTTCAATACGATGGGCAATGTATGTTTTTTCAAATATTCCAAACCGTCTTGGTAATTGCTTACATCAAATTCAGCATAAGCCGCCGTCGGGACTTTGTGCCTTGCCATGAATTTTTTGGAAAAAGCTTTACTTCCTTCCAACTGCGCGCCTTCTTGAGATGGCCCTATTATTTTACCCAAATATTTCTTTTCTTGAAAAAAATCATAAATACCATTGACCAATGGATCTTCCGGACCTACAACAACAATATCAACCTTTTTATCCGTAACGAATTCATATAGCGCGTTGAAGTCATTTACACCAATACTTACATTTTCACCCAAGACCGCCGTCCCGGGATTGCCCGGAGCAATGTAAAGTCCTCCGCATTGTACACTTTGCTTGATTTTCCATGCCAAAGCATGCTCTCTTCCCCCTGAACCGATTACTAAGATATTTTTTTTGCTCATATATCGTTTTTCTGTCAATGTGGTGCGAATATCGTCAAGATAAACAACATTTTACCAGATAGCGCTATTTCATTTTTCCGTATCTTGTCGCGTTATTACTACTTAAACACTCAAAACGACCTTTAATGGCGAATAAATCGAACGAGATTTTTGGGCACCCGAAAGGCCTTTTTATTCTTTTTTTTACAGAAATGTGGGAACGCTTTTCTTTTTATGGGATGCGTGCGTTGCTGACCTTGTACTTAGTCCAGAAAACAACTGTTGAGAATCCAGGTCTAGGCTGGACCAAATCAGATGCCTTATCGCTGTATGGATGGTATCTGATGCTTGTGTATGTGGCAGGTATGCCCGGCGGTTACATTGCCGACAAATTCCTGGGACAGAAAAAAGCCGTGATCCTGGGATGTATACTGCTCGTATTTGGCCATTGCGTATTGGCATTGGAACATCTTTGGGCTTTCTATGGCGGTATTGCTTTTATTATTGCCGGTGTTGGGTTTTTGAAACCCAATATTTCAACGATGGTAGGAGGTCTTTATGCGCCTGGAGACGAACGAAGAGACAAAGGTTTCACTATTTTCTATATGGGAATTAATCTTGGAGGCTTTATTGCACCATTGATTGTAGGATATGTTGGTGAAAAAATTGGTTGGCACTATGGTTTTGGATTGGCAGGTATTGGTATGTTGATCGGTATGATTACTTTCCTTGCTGGTAAAAAATCCTTGGCGAATGTGGGAAATTTCCTTGGCACATCTGTCAATAAGGTAGATCAGGAAGAATTTAAACGGCCATTGAATAAAATAGAAAAAGATCGCGTCGTTGTTTTACTATTGTCCTTTTTTATTGTATTTGTTTTCTGGGCAGCATTTGAACAAGCAGGAGGGCTTTTGAATATATATGCATCCGAAAAAACAGATCGCCATTTGTTTGGATGGCTTGTTCCTGCCACTTGGTTTCAAAGTGTCAATTCCATGTACATATTGATTTTAGGTTTACCTGTTGCTGGATATTGGGCACATAGAAGGCTAAAAAAGAAAGAATCTTCCGCTTTATTCAAAATGCTTATGGGTGTCATCATCATGGGTGCTGGATTCTTGTTTATGTCAGCTGCATCCAAACAATTTGATGCACAAGGGTCGTCTTCGATGTCTTGGCTAATGATTGCTTACCTCTTTCATACGGTTGGGGAACTTTGTCTTTCTCCTGTTGCGCTTTCTTACATCACCAAACTAGCGCCAGCAAAATACGCTTCATTAATGATGGGTATTTTTTGGGCAATGACAGGTCTTGGCGGAAAAGCAGCAGGGCTATTGGGAGAATCTGCTTCGAAATTCGGTGAATTTGCCGTATTTACTGGAATAGCAGTTTTCTGTATTGTTTTTTCAGGTATTATTTTTCTTTTTTTGAAAAAACTGAAAGCCATGTCCCATGGTGCCGAAGATTTGCAACTTACTCCTGCTGTATCCAAGGAAGTAGAAATCGCAACTGTTCAGGAAGTGTAAAAATTATACTTTTTTTAAGTCAACAAATCCGCATTATCTAAAAATAATGCGGATTTGTTTTTCAATATTAACTTTGGCCTTTAGATATATTTTACATGAAAGAACAAGAAAAAGAATTTAAACCCTACATCCCGGCAGAAACACAAATGCGGGAATTTACCTTAAAAGCTATTTTAATTGGCTGTTTGCTCGGCTCTCTTTTTGGGGCAGCATCTGTGTATCTTGCCTTAAAAGCCGGATTGACGGTCAGTGCATCTATACCAATCGCGGTTATTGCTATCACTATTGGAAAAAAGTTTTTCAAAACAACTATATTGGAAAACAACATTATCCAAACGACTGGTTCAGCTAGTGAGAGTATTGCAGCAGGTGTGGCATTTACTTTACCAGGTTTTTTGTTTTTGTCGATCGGTTCTGACAGTATAAGTGTAGGCGAACAATACTTTAACTATATCACCATTTTTATATTGGCCATTTTCGGAGGTATGTTAGGGACCTTGATGATGATCCCATTGAGAAGAAGCCTCATTGTTAAAGAGCACCATACACTTCCTTATCCGGAAGGAACGGCTTGCGCATCTGTATTGAAGGCAGGTGAACAAGGTGGCGATGTCGCCAAAATGGCCTTTTTAGGTGTAGCGATTTCTGTTGTTTATGCCTTTCTACAAAAAATATTCCATGTCATTTCTGAATTACCTACGTTCGTAACCAAGGTCACCAATAAATATTTTCCTGCAGCGAAATTCAGCGGAGAAATCACACCCGAATATTTGGGCGTCGGTTATATTATTGGACCTAAAATAGCGGGAGTATTGGTGGCTGGTGGTGTCTTGAGCTGGTTGGTTTTTATTCCACTTTTGGGAACTTTACTTACAGATCATACTGTTATTGCTCTGCAATTGGTAAAGCAAGGCTATCTTTCCAATGTAGCAACCGCAGGAGGACCTGGGAGCTGGAATCCT
The DNA here is from genome assembly GCA_003241175.1 of Pseudopedobacter saltans. GTDB lineage: Bacteria > Bacteroidota > Bacteroidia > Chitinophagales > Chitinophagaceae > Rhizosphaericola. The sequence goes on along the minus strand of QFOI01000040.1, from coordinate 12,034 downwards.
GTTACGCACCAGTTTGCTGATATTACAGATGCAATTTATCGTGCTTATATCCGTAATGTTGGAGCGGGAGCAGTTGCCGCTGGAGGTTTTATCACTTTATTGAAAACAATTCCAACAATAATCACCTCTTTCAAAGAAAGTATTGGCTCTGTCAAGAACAAAGATGGTGCAGCTCAAAGCACCTTGAGAACAGATAGAGATATTAGTCTAAAAGTAGTAGGATTTGGTAGTCTAGCGTTGATTTTATTGATTGCCTTCATTCCCATGATTCCAGGACACAGTATTGGCAGCAAGCTGTTACTTGGTGTTTTGATTGTTGTCTTTGGGGCGTTTTTCGTAACTGTTGCTTCTAGGATTGTTGGTATTATTGGTTCGAGTAACAGCCCAGTGAGTGGTATGACAATCGCAACTGTTATGGCAACCTGTCTTGTTTTTATTGGTATTGGATGGAGCGGAAAAGTGTACGAACCCATGGTTTTGGTCGTTGGTGGTATGATATGTATTGCAGCATCCAACGCGGGAGGAACATCTCAAGACTTGAAAACGGGCTATCTCATAGGTGCAACACCTAAATACCAACAGATCGCATTGATTATCGGCGTTATTGTTTCCGCAATAGTAGTTGGATTAACTGTCAAATTGTTAGACACACCGACTTCCGAAATGATCAAACAAGGCTATACGCACGCTATAGGTTCGGATAAATTTCCAGCACCGCAAGCGACGTTGTTGGCAACGTTGACCAAAGGTATTTTGTCATTTAATTTGGATTGGCAGTTTGTATTTGTGGGTGTAGCATTAGCTGTAGTAATGGAACTTTGTGGTATCAACTCCTTAGGTTTTGCCGTTGGCGCTTATCTACCTCTCAGCACTACGCTTCCTATTTTTATTGGAGGGCTTGTAAGAGGTATTGTTGATTGGAAAAAGAAGAAGAAAGAAAAAGAGTCAGAGGCTGCTGAAGACGATTTGAGCCGTGGGAATCTTTTCGCAACAGGTTTGGTGGCTGGTGGTGCATTGGCAGGGGTTGTGGTTGCCTTATTAACTGCGGGCAGTGAAAAAGTAGCCGCATGGATAGCAAAACTCAGCGCAGAAGATGGACTTATAAATGGTCTGGGCAGTGGAGGCTACGACGCATTGGGAACTCTAGCTTTTATCCTCCTTGCTTTTATTTTGTACAAAATAGCAACGAAAAAAGAGACGGCAAGTATCTCTTAACATGATATTCTTTTTGTTTAAAGCGAGCCCAATGGGTTCGCTTTTTTTGATGAAAATACCTTTGGTCGCAATTCCTTTCTTCCCTATAAAAGCGGATCTCATCCCAATTTTTCGCCAATAATCCAAAAAAGCATTTTGGAATTCAGCGTTTACAAGTAAATTTGGATATGGGATGGATAACTAAAAAGAGTTACGGATGGGAAATGAAGAGGATGGCATGGCCAATTGTTTCCCTAATGGCATTTCTTCCGTTGCCAATACACCTTTTTCCAATTGCTTTCATTGCACAGGGAAGTAAAGCAAAAGTACGTGCGTGGGTATATACTGGAATATTTTTCCTAGTGGCTGAATTAATTATTTTAGGTCTTTTTTTAGCACAGTTTAAACATTTCGATTTAGGTCTGATTTTCACTAGTGTTTCTACTTTTGTTGCCTACTTGGCACTTTATCTTGTTGGTAATGCACTACTTATACGCAATACAAAACCTTATATGCAACGTTTGGAATTGAGTGATATCATGGAACTGGAATGGACTAATAGCATCCGCACAGCCAAAACATGGAAACCTAATACCATCAATAGTCCTCAGACTTTTGTTGCGCAATTATTGGCGTATCGCAATGGCATCAGCAATTACGGTATCAAACAAAATATTGACAAAATCATTAATTCTTTTCGCACTATCATCGACAAGGATATGCAAAAAGCAGAATTACTAGTTGTAAGGCACCAAACGATATTGTCGCTACTGTCCCAATACGAAAACATACAGAAATCCAAAATCAACAATAACGTAACCAATACATCCAAACTTGAAATTGAAAATGTAATAGGTCAGGCAACGATCGCCGTTGAAAACGAATTGACAAATCAGTACCAAACTGAGTTACTAGGCGTTTCCGCAGAAAAAGATGTATATCTTCAACAATTGAAAAACCGAAATTTGATCCAATAATCACAAAAAGAAATTTATGGCATTCCAAGACATAACAATAATCGACGACAACAATAACGAGGAAAACAATAAGCCGGTATTTACGCCGGAAGATCAAAAGAAAATAGAAGAATTCAAAAACCAGATTGACTTTAGTAACACCACTGGAGTCATTCAATATGGGTTATCGAGCCAGAACAAAGTGAGTACTTTTTCGGATGAAATACTGAAACAGGTAAAAACACAGGATTTAGGCTCTGCTCAGGACATTTTGCTTGAGTTGAAAGGCAATATCAAGAACTTTGACGAAGAGGCCAACAAAAAAAGCATTTTCCCGTTTTTTGATTCTATTGCCAAAAAAATAAGAAGACTTAAAGACCAATACACTTCTGTCGAAAAAAACATCCATCAGATCGAGCTAAAACTGGAGCAGCACTATCAAGGATTGATGAGGGATATTAATATTTTGGATAAATTGTTTGATCAAAACCAACAATATTTTAAGGATTTATCTTTATACATCGAAGCGGGCGACCAAAAACTAGCAGACGCCAACACCAATATGCTACCAGCCTTGAAAGCAGAGGCGGAAGCATCACAGGATCAAGCTCTTATCCAAAAATACAAGGACTTACAACAACAATTAGATAGGTTTGACAAAAAAGTCCATGATCTGAAATTAACAAGAATGGTCGTACTACAAACCGCACCGCAAATACGGCTTGTGCAAAACAATAGTACGGCTTTGATGGAAAAGATACAATCCAGCATCGTGAACACATTGCCTTTATGGAAAAACCAGATGGTACTGACACTCGGCATTGCGCATTCTCAACAAGCATTAGCGGCACAAAAAGCAGTTACAGACGCAACCAATGATCTTTTGCGCAAAAACAGTGAGATGCTCAAGCAAACGACCATTGAAGTGGCGAAGGAAACCGAAAGAGGCATTGTAGATATTGAAACGATCACTATTGCCAACAACAATATTATTTCCACTATTGATGAAGTCATAAAAATCCAACAGGATGGACGTGAAAAACGTAGAGTGGTAGAGGCGCAATTGTTGGAAGCGGAAAACAATCTTAAAAACAAAATATTGAAACCAGGCCAGTAAGACTAGGCGGTTTGAAGGTTAAAGGGCCAATGCAAGTTATTTGCGTTGGTCCTTCTCCTTTTAGGAGAAGGGTTGGGATGAGGTTCTTATGAAAAGTAAAACGATGGTCGAAAACTAAATAACATCTACCGAAAATAAAGGCATTTTTAACATTTTAAAAATTCTTCATTTATATTTGAAGGATCAAAGGAAAACAACTGCAGCATTCAAGCAAATGAAAAAGTTCAGTTGTCCTTGTTCGTATAGAATCAATCCAATTAAACATTAAAAGAATTCAACACTTTTCAGATGAAGAAACAACTTCTTTCCGTTGTATTATTGATTTCCACAGCGGCAATAGCGCAAAAACAAGTACCCATTGAAAAATTTGCCAAGACTATTTCACCCAAAGAACTCAAAGCAAAACTTAAAGTAGTTGCAAGCGCAGAGATGGAAGGTAGAGAAACGGCAACTCCCGGACAGAAGAGGGCAGCTACCTATATAGAAAATTTTTTCAAAAAAATAGGGCTAGAACCAGGAGCTGCGGACGGAAAATATCAGATGACATATCCCGTCTATCAGGATTCCCTTATCAATGCTAGTTTTCAAATCAACAACCGAAATCTTTTATTGGGTAAAGATTATGAATTAGCAGCCAACTCCTTGAATAACGGAAATTGGAATAGCCAAAGTATAGTTTTCGCCGGATATGGTTCTACGGATTCCATCAACAACGACTTCAAAAACTTAGACATCAAAGACAAATGGGTTCTGCTATTGGAAGGCTTGCCTGCTGGTATTCAAGCAAAAGGATCACCATTTCGCATTAATGGCATGAAAGCATCATATGCCCGCTCTAAGGGAGCTTTGGGTGTGATTTTCATTAGTTCCAAATTACCGAAAGGACTTGCCGAAGATCCAAAAGGAAATATGTATCTTAAAAAAATGAACACAAAACCATTTCCGGTAATTTATATTAATGGAAATACTGCCGCATCTATATTGAATAGTGCTGACACTGCCTTAAGTGCTTTGTCAAGAGTCGCCAAAAAAGATTACAATACAGCATCATCATTGTCTGTAACAGCTACAACTATCAATCTAGAAAGTTCTAATGTGTTAGGAGTGTTACCAGGAACTGACAAAAAAGGAGAATACCTTTTCATTACTGGACATTACGATCATCTAGGCAAAAAAGGCGATGTTATATACTATGGAGCCGACGATGACGGCTCAGGTACAGTCAGCGTGATGCAAATTGCGCAAGCCTTTGTCAATGCTAAAAAGAAAGGCTACGGCCCAAGAAGAACGATTGTATTTATGACCGTTTCGGGTGAAGAAAAAGGTCTTTGGGGATCGGAATATTTTTCAGAGCATCCAACCGTTCCATTGGATAGTGTGTCGGCAGATCTGAATGTGGACATGGATGGACGTATAGATACGGAAAGGAAAACGGCTGATTCACTCAACTATATCTATGTTATCGGCCACGACAAATTAAGTAGTGAGTTGCAGCCCATCAATGAAGGTGCCAACAACAAATACACACAACTCGTATTGGACTATAAATTTGACGATCCGAAAGATCCCAACAGAATTTACTATCGTAGCGACCATTACAATTTCGCCAAAAAGGGTGTTCCTATTCTGTTTTTCTACGATGGCATGCTTAAGGCCGATTATCACCAACCAACCGACACTGTTGACAAAATCAATTTTGATTTAATGTCCAAACGTGCAAAAATGATATTCTTTACAGGATGGGACATTGCTAATCGCGACGCTCTCCTAAAAAGAGATATACCTTTAAAATAATTTCTTCAAAAGCACTGTGTAAGATAATCATCTTACACAGTGCTTTTTTATGATTGAAAATAATTTTCTCAGAACAAGTACTATTCAAAATGAAGAAACTCTTATTATCAGCGCTCTTAATAACAAGTTCTCTTTTAACTTTTGCACAGCAAAAAGCGAATTATGACCTAGCAGCCCGCTTCTCTCCCAACCGTCAAAAAAAGATGGTATTTTCTACAACCGTTGATCCTCATTGGTTAAAAAGTAACAATAAGTTTTGGTATGTTTATGAAACTCCAAACGGAAAACATTGGTATATAGTTGATGCAGCAACTGCTTCTAAAAAAGAAATGTTTGATCCAGCCAAACTAGCAGCTGAAGTTACCAAAATAGTCGGTGATCCTTTTGAAGCATTGCACTTACCCATTGATAGTCTACAAATGCTTTCTGATGAAAACACAATCCGTTTTCAGGTAAAGTCTACCTTAGATGTTGAAAAAAAAGATTCTACTGACAAGAAGAATGTCAAAACAACGAAAGAAAAGAAAACATTTTATTTCACTTACAATATTTCGCAAAACAAATTAACGGAACTTACCGACTTTAAACGCCCGAAAAGAAACTATGGATGGGCATCAATCGCTCCTGATAGTTCAATAGTTGTATTTTCCAAAAAATACAACTTGTATTGGATGAGTTGGTCGGACTATAAAAAAGCCTTAATTAAGGAAAAAGATTCAACTATAGTAGAGCATGCATTAACAACAGATGGCGTTGATCATTATGCCTACGGAAGCGACGGAGATGGCGAAAACAATGTAGACCACCAGAAAAATCAAGACGATCGTCGCGGTGTTTATATTGCGTGGTCTCCAGACTCCAAACACTTTGCCATGACACGCGAAGACGAACGCAAGGTGAAGGATCTTTGGGTTATCAATAGTTTATCAAGTCCTAGACCAACTTTAGAAACGTATCGTTACGCTATGCCTGCCGACACATCAATTCCCCAAGTCGAATTACTTTTGTTTGACGTAAACAATAAAACGCACCAGAAAATAAATACGGATTTATACAAAGACCAAACTATCGGCATCGGGCGCAAACAACCATTGGAAAGTTCTCGTGACGATGAATGGCGCCCTTCTATTTGGCAAGGGACAAATGAGAAATTTTATATCACTAGAAGTAGTCGTGACTTAAAACGTATCGATTATCTTACAGTCAATGCACAAACAGGCAAAACAGACTCTCTTTTTGGGGAAAGGATGAACACCTACATCAACGTACAACCGCTCAAACTAGTCAACAATGGTAGCGAAATTATCGAATGGAGCGAGCGTGACGGATGGGGACACTATTATCTGTATAGTGGAGATGGAAAACTAAAAAACCAAATTACCAACGGACCGTTCCATTGCGAAAGCATAGAAGGTATTGACGAAAAAAATAGAGTTTTGTATTTTACAGCGGGCGGTGTCGATGCCAACATCAATCCTTACTATTTGCATTTGTACCGAATCAATTTTGACGGAACAGGTATGCAACTTTTAGATAAAAAAGACTTTTTCCATTCTATTAGTATGAATGATAATCAACGCTTTTTTGTAGACAACTATTCTCGTGTCAATACAGTTCCACAATCCACATTGTATGACAACACCGGAAAAAAGATTTTGACACTTGATTCTGCCGACTTGAGTTCTCTGTTTGCAGCCGGCTACAAGTTTCCAGAAATTGTTAAACTGAAAGCCGATGACGGCATTACGGATTTGTATGGAGTACTTTATCGTCCTTTTGATTTTGATAGTACCAAAAAATATCCATTAGTGGAATACGTTTATCCTGGGCCACAAACAGAAGCGGTCAACTATTCCTTCTCTCGTGTTGCGGATCGCACGGACCGTCTAGCACAGATAGGCATGTTGGTTTTGACTATTGGAAATCGCGGTGGTAATCCCGCTCGCAGCAAATGGTATCATACTTATGGCTACAACAATCTACGTGACTACGGTTTGGCAGACAAAAAAACAGCAGCAGAACAGATAGCTTACAAGTACCCTTATGTCGACCTCAACAAAATCGGCATTCATGGACATAGTGGCGGTGGATTTATGAGTACCGCAGCGATGCTTGTGTATCCTGATTTTTTTAAAGTTGCCGTTTCTAGTTCGGGTAATCATGACAACCGTATCTACAACCGTTGGTGGAGCGAAACACATAATGGTGTAACAGAAAACATCAGTGCGAAAGGCGACACAACTTTTGCGTATCAGATATCCACAAATCCGGAGATAGCCAAAAACTTGAAAGGTCATTTACTATTGACAACTGGTGACATTGACAACAACGTACATCCCGGCAATACTATACGTGTCATGGATGCTCTTATCAAAGCCAATAAGCGTTTTGATTATTTGGAATTACCTGGCCAAAGACATGGCTATGGCGATATGCAAGAATACTTCTTCTGGCGTCTAGCAGACTATTATAGTCAATGGCTATTGAATGATCGACACGATTCTGTCGATATATTGGAAGCACAACGAGACATTCCAGAAACAAAATAACACAACTATAAAAACGGTCGTTACATCTGAAGAGTAACGACCGTTTTGTTTTATCTTCTTTTCCAAAATTGCCACCAATGTTTCTTTCTCACCATAACACCACCAGCAACTAACACAAGTTCTCCTACATTATCATAAGGCGTTAAATAAAGTTGCATTTCGGTGGGTAATGTATTCCTTTTAATGTTTAAAGTTTTAGAAATGTAACCCACACAAGAAATAGAACATTCAAAAGTATTAGACAAGATTTTATTTGGAATCTGTAGTTCAAATATCCCACTATCATTTGTCCTTGCAAAAATTTTAGTATCATTAATGTAAACAACTGCATCCGATATTGGCTTTTGAGTGGCACTATCTACTACAATCCCTCTCAGCATATTTTTCAGGCTGTCTTCTGCAATTGATTTTTCGGCGTCTATATTTAAACTCTTTTGTAAATGATTGTTGTCAACTACCAATTGTTCCTTGGATGTATTAATCTTCTTTGCACTTGAATCTTTTGTCAATCCAAACAGCACCATTCCCGCAATCATTCTTTTAAAAAGAGAGTTTCTATATTGGCGTTGTGTCTCTATTGGCCTATTCATCTGTTGACTCGTTAATCGACCGCACAAGCTACCGGATGACCTATTTAAAAGCTCGATAATCTCTTTATCTGACAGACCGGTAAAGTCCACTACGGTTTTGGAACATTGCGAGCAAAAGCCACCCAAATCATTTTTGGTCATTAGATTCCAATCCTGGTCGCATGGATTGTCAATGTTAAGGTTGTAGGATTGCTTAAACATAGTATAACAACATTTTATAGTTTCATTTTCAAATTTCGAACATACATTCAGTCAAAATCCGCTACAATCTGTCTGTGGAGCATCAAAATCAAAAGCCAATATACTACTCCAAAGTTCAGCATTCATAAGTTGTCCATTTCTCATTTCACAGTCATGAAAATTTTAGGAATGTACCTAATCATTACACTCCTCACATACCCCCTTTACGACGACTTCAAAATCTTCACCCTTGAAACCTTTTGGTAGGGTTATCTTAGGTATTTCGACATGATCCAGACAATAGGTAGTACCACAATCCTTACAGATGAAATGCACGTGGTCATCGTGGTGGTGTCCCTCGGAGCATTCTCCTTTACATAATGCATATTGAATGGAATTGTCATCAGTAGGAATAGTATGTATAATTCCTTTTTCCAAAAAACTCTGCAATGTCCTGTATATCGTTACCCGGTCAAACTGAGCACGTGTTGCCTTTTCGATAGCGGCGTGCGACAATGCCCCCGTCGATTGCAAAAATAATTTCAATATAGCCGTACGTGTTTCAGTGACGCTTAATTTGCTCGCTTTCAATACTTTTTGAATATCTTCCATAGTGCTTACCTCCTATTTGTTTAAAAGAAAATTGGTATTGGGAGGACCGACTTTTTCTTTCAAAAGAACTTTTACCAAATCCTCCATTTCTGCAATTTCACTTTTTTTCAATCCATCAAATATTTGTCCTCTGACCATTCCGTTTTTGTCGACCACTGCAAAAAACTGTGTGTGCATAAATTGGTCTTCAATGTTTTGCAGTGCATTTTTGGGATCGTCCAGCAAATAGCTTTCTCTTGCTGTATTGTATAGACTGTCCTTTCGTCCTGTTAAGAAATGCCATTTTTTCTGGTCTGCACCTATTGAATCCGCATAGATTTTCATTCTCGCGACCGTATCTCGATCAGGGTCGCAGGTGTGAGAAACAATCTGAAAATCAGGTTCATCCCTAAAATCGCTATACACGCCTTTCATATTAGTATTGAGATGCGGGCATATCCCATGGCAATTGGTAAAAAAATATTCGACTACGGTTACCTTTCCGATAAGATCCTGCCTAGTAAACTCTTTCCCGTCCTGCGTTCTGAAAGCAAATGGTTTGACATTATTCAAAACCACCGGTTTAGGTGCCCAACTGCCCTCATTGATCCTTACAAACAGTATGTACACTACCAATACCACCGCAAAAAAACCCACATAAAACCACACCAATTTCTTTCTTTTCATATCCTGTCTTAATGTCTGGCGCAAAGTTACGCCGTAGATCCTTTTTCAATGGTTAAAGTTACACATAAAAAACCTTAACAACTATTTTATACAACATTGTTGCATTTTTTATACATTTGCATGACAATAGTGCTATGAAAGGAAAAATAAATTGGGATAAGGTTGGGGTTACAGCATCACTTGCTTGCGCTGTTCATTGTCTGGCATTGCCATTAATATTGACAAGTTTGCCTATACTTGGCATAGATCTAGTCAATAACGAAGCTGTTGAGATTACCATGATTGGTCTGGCATTTATCATAGGCATCGTTGCCTTGTGGAAAGGCCGAAAAGAATATAACTCCACTAAGCCAATATTGCTGTTTTCGATAGGTATTGCATGCCTTATCATAAAAGAAATTTTTCATGAATGGCATAATATCATATTGATTCCTGCAGTTGTTTTTATTTTATGGGCACATTATACCAATTACAGGATGATTAAGTCTGCCAAGCACGTAACTACTTAATCACCCTGCGAATTTTTCTTCTTTATTTTTGATAAACCCTTACGTAATCAACGATAAACTTTGCTGGAAGATTTTCATCAGGAATGGATTCCCTTCCTTGTCCTAAAGCAAGATTCAATACCAGGTACATCTTTTCATGAAATGGATTGTTTCCCATTTTCTTATTGATCGTTTTTGAAATATCAAACGAGTTGACCAACTTACCATCTTGCGTAATGATCATAGAATCCTTCGTCCATTCTAGTTCCCATTCATGAAATTCATCAGACCAACCCTCTCCTAGTTTGTCCAAAGGTATTTTAGTATCCTTCATCCCTCCTTCCCAGAAAATATTACCGAGAAGTTTTTTCCTATAAAATTCCATGATATCGACCTCTCCACAAGCTGGCCATCTCACTGGACCTCTATTACTTCCTAACATCCAGAAAGCGGGCCACATACCTTGCTTAGTATCAATCTTGCCACGCATAAATATTTTCCCGTATGTAAAATCAAAGATTCCTTTAGTGATTAGACAAGACGAAGTGTAATGAGCAGTTTTACGATTCAATCTCCAATCTTTACTCGTACTATCATAGTTGGGATTTTGTTTCTCTTCTTTGATAGCCGTTATCTCCAAAAAACCATTTTTACAAACTGCATTTTCCGGCTGATACCATTGCGGCTCTTGATTCCTTATAAAGCCATTATCAAAAGCCCATTTGCTTGGATCAGGTTTTCCATCTTTATCAAACTCATCGTTCCACACCAATTTATATGCACCAATAGATTCAGGCACCTTATTAGTTTGTGCATTCAGCATTACATTTTGACTAACAAATCCAATAATTAATGCAAAAGATAAACTTAATTTCTTCATAGTAATTAATACTTAATTAAAACAATAAGCTACAAGATAACTCATAAACGCTACTATGATAAATACAATCGATTGCAAAAAATACAAAACGCGTTTTGTATTTAGAAGACTCAATAGATATTTCATCACGTTTCTAATATAATAGCACAAAATGTTGAAATTTATAAGATAATAATTACTCACCTCTCCTTAAAGGTGAAGCTTAGAGAGGTTCTCAAAAAATGGAGCATATCGATAAGAATAAGGTCTCAAATGCACAACGGGTTATATCAAATAAGTTTATTCATTATTTAATGTCGCTAATCCTAATTCTTCAATAGCCATTTCTCGCATTTCTCCTTTACGTATTTTTCCAGTTATAGTCATTGGAAAAGAATCAACGAATTTCCAATATTTGGGTATTTTGAAATAGGCAATATGATTTTTACAATATCTTTTAAGATCTTCTTCATAAGCAACCATACCATCCTTTAACTTCACCCAAGCCATTACCTCTTCTCCAAATTTTTTGTCAGGAACACCGATAACTTGGACATCTTGTATCGCATCGTGTAGATAAAGAAAATCCTCAATTTCTTTAGGAGAAATATTTTCTCCACCTCTTATGATAATATCTTTTATCCTACCTGTTATAGTTATATACCCATCTTCATCCATAAACCCCTCGTCACCCGAATGCATCCAACGGCCCTCATCGATCGCTGCGTGTGTAGCCGAAGGATTGTTCCAATACTTCAACATAACGGAATAACCTCGCGCGCAAAATTCTCCTTTTTGTCCAACAGGGAGAATCGATCCTGTACTAGGATTGACTATTTTAATTTCAAGATGATCCATAACCGTTCCAACTGTAGACACTTGTTTTTCCAATGGTGTGCCAATCATAGTTTGAGTTGACACAGGCGATGTCTCTGTCATTCCATAACAGACTTCTACTTCTTTCATATACATACGTTGCTGTACTTGTCGCATAATCTCTTCTGGACAAGGAGAACCAGCCATCACACC
>QFOI01000427.1 GCA_003241175.1 Pseudopedobacter saltans | reverse complement strand
AACCTCGTTTTGCCGAAAACTCTCCATCTGGACTACGACTGTTGTGGTTGGATCCTAGTGTTGCTCCGGCAGGGATATTACTTTGCCCCATTACCAAAGCTGCACATAAAAATGAGTTGTTGTGGTGTTGCTCATGAAAAGGAAAGATCAAGGAATTCAAAACCTCACAACAGGAAATAGTGGAATTGTTGCCAAGAAAAGAATTGATTAATCTGGCGCCATATTTTAGTTGTGAGTGACTTCCCATAACAAAACGTATAGCTTTTGCTTCATAAAAAATCTTACAACCAAAACCTATGATGCCGTTGACTATTTCACATCCTTCACCTATTTGCGTTTTGCCTTCTTCTCCAGAATTGATAGTAACGTTTTTTATTTTGGATGCGCCTTTGATGTAGGCATCCGACCCTATCCAAACATCTTTAACGATACCTGTGTTTTTTATTATCGTTCGATTGCCTATTTTCCCATAGTATCCTGGATGTGTTTTAAACTCTTTTTCAGTGCATGTTTTGAATTTTTCCAATAGTTCCTTATCTGTTCTGTATTTGCTCCAAAGCCATGCATCGCCCGGCAACATACTATTGAAAGGTAAAATCTTTCGACCGCCATTCTCATTACATAGTTCCAACCAAATGCGGACAGACTCGTCTTCGCCTTCTTTGACAATTCCATTTCCAAATTTACTATGGTTGGTTGTGACTAGCTCGTCAATATTGACCAAAATGACTTCATCTCCCACAATATAGTGCGACATATAATGAACATTGTTCACAACAATATTATCGCCGAAATCACAGCTTATGATAGTGGAGTTGTATAGTCCGACAGGTTCCACTAGTTGGCTAAATTCTAGTGTAACAGATTCTAGTTTGCCAATACGAACGAGTCCATAGAACTTACAGTTGCGCACTAGTTTTGGATTGAATTCATCCGAAACTAGTAGGTTGTTCCAGTTGTCACTGGTGTTTCGATTTTGGACGAGGGATTCTATCTCACTAGCTGTAAGGTGTCGATAATTAATGCCACTTCTGTTTTGTTGATTTCGAAGATAGTATTCATCTTGTCCCTCAGGAATATTGTCTTTTGCAATGAAGTTGTATCCTAGTTGATCCAGAGATCTTTTGATAATATTGTTCTGATTAAACATGTTTTTCCAATAAAAGAATTATTCGACGGTGACGGATTTTGCAAGATTTCTAGGTTTGTCTACATCGTAACCTTTTGCAACGCCAATATAGTAGGAGAGAAGCTGTAAAGGAACTACGTTTAGTAACGGCGCTATAAGTTCGTCTGTTTCTGGAACTATAATAATGTCGTCAGCTAATTGCAATGCATTATTATTACCTTCTGAAACAACCGCTAAAACCATACCTTTTCTAGCTTTTATTTCCTGCATATTGCTGATAACTTTTTCATAAAAAGGATCTTTGGTCGCTATGAAAACACTTAAGAGTTTTTCGTCCACCAATGCTATCGGTCCATGTTTCATTTCAGCAGCAGGATAGCCTTCCGCATGGATATAGGATATCTCTTTTAATTTCAATGCACCTTCTAAAGCTATTGGAAAATTGAAGCCTCTCCCTAAGAACAACACATCTTGACAATCCGCATATTTTTCGGCGATCTGTTTTATAGTTGGTGCGGTTTCCAATATCTTTTTTATTTTTTCAGGAACGGCTGCCAACTCATGACATAAGTAGGTGAATCTTTCCTTGGAAAGCGTTCCATTGTCAACTCCTAGTTTTAATGCGGCTAAAATCAATACTGTAAGTTGTCCTGTAAACGCCTTGGTACTTGCAACGCCAATCTCTGGACCAGAATGCGTATAAACACCAGCATCCGAAATCCTGGAAATAGAAGAACCAACAGCATTGACAACGCCTAATATGATGGCTCCATTCTTTTTTGCTTGTTCAATAGCGACAATGGTATCGGCTGTTTCGCCACTTTGGGAAATCGCAATGATGATATCTCCTTGGTGTACAATAGGATTCCTATACCTAAATTCGGATGCGTATTCGACTTCTACGGGTATTCTGCAAGTATCTTCAATAATATATTCAGCGACCAATCCTGCATGCCAACTCGTACCACATGCCAATATAATAATGCGTTTAGCCGCAAGGATCTGTTTTTCAAATGCTGTGATTCCGCTTAAAGTGATAGTGTTGTCTTCTATATTAAGGCGGCCTCTCAAGCAGTCATAGACACTATTGGGTTGTTCAAAAATTTCTTTTAGCATGAAGTGCTCATATCCTTCTTTTTCTATAGCGCCCAATTGCATGTCAAGTTTGGTGATGTATGGATCTTGACGTTCATTTCCCAAATTTTTCAATATAAGTTCATCTGGTTTGACGATGGCAATTTCATAGTCATTCACATAAACGACTTCTCTAGTATATTCAATAATCGGAGTTGCGTCAGACGCTAAAAAATGTTCACCTTTTCCAATACCAATAACTAAAGGGCTTCCTTTACGAGCTGCATAGATGACTTCTGGCTCATCCACTTTTATAATCAAAATACAATAAGCTCCAACCACACGCTTGAGCGCCATGCGCAAAGCTTCTTCTAAAGTTCCATCGGGGCGATTTAGGTAAATGTCTTCTATGAAATTGACCAAGACTTCTGTATCTGTATCACTATGAAAAACATATCCTTTTGAAACTAGATCTTGTTTCAGTTGAGCATAATTTTCAATAATACCATTATGGATAATTGCTAATTTACCAGAATTGGACAAGTGAGGATGTGAATTTCTGTCGCTAGGTTCTCCATGTGTAGCCCATCTTGTGTGACCTATTCCGATATTTCCATTTGTATTTTTGTTGTAGGCAAATTCTTCCAACGCTGCAACTTTCCCCTGCTTTTTGAAAATATTGAGTTGTCCCTCATTGATAAGTGCGATTCCTGCACTGTCATAGCCTCTATACTCTAGTCGTTTTAGTCCTTTTAAGATGATTGGATAGGCGTCTCTAAAACCAATATAGCCAACAATTCCACACATGATTGATCAGGTTAAAATTTTATCGTAATAAAATTTAAATTTAGTCAATCGTTTGCGTAAAAGATGATTTTTTGATAAAAAAGTTCTATTTAATCTTTGAGCTGGTAGATTTCAGGTAGATTTCTGCCCAATTGGTCGTAATCCAATCCATATCCGACAACGAACTTGTCAGGAATGGAAAAACCGCAATAATCAATCTTTACATCCTT
>QFOI01000426.1 GCA_003241175.1 Pseudopedobacter saltans | reverse complement strand
GTAGTTGTCGGGAAACTGTTTCTTTAAAAATTTCCAAGGCACCGATTATCGTAGATACTACTTTAACACCAAACTTTGAGTGGCCCAGAACTGCAACTGTAGGAGTTCCTGTAGCCTTTGCTGACCACTCAAAAAATGCCGATCAATGGGAGTGGCGCTTCGGGGAAACCGTTTCTGTTGATGCTACCGATAGTCGTCCAACTTATACATTTAAGTCTCCTGGTCCCAAAACAATATCTGTAGTGGTAAACGGCGATCCTAATAGGATGAAATCCGTGACCTTGTATGTCAATCCAGCCAAGGTTAAAATTGCACCGTCACAAAACGGTGGCAGTGGACGAGGTATTATCATTGTTGACAGAGCGCCTCGTAGTAAACCTTTAAATTCGGATACGGCAAAAGTTACTAATGTAGTTGTGCCACCCGTTGTTCCAAATGCACCAAACGGTCCCAATGTTTCCAATGTTAAAAATGTTCCTAAACTTACCAATGAACAGGTTGAGGAAATGCTACGTAATATCGCAGACCATTCTATGAAAATGAATTATTTCAGCAAATATTTACAGAATGGTGAAGAAACTTCTGTGTTCCTTAATGGAAATCTTACCACATTCAAAGGTTTATACCAAGACCTCAACAATATAAAAAGTTCTTCCAAAATAAAAACACTAAAGGTCCAGACAACAACAGATGCCACCAATCATATTAAGACAATGAATGTGGAGTTAAAAACTAAGAAGGGATTTCTAGGGTTGTAGTTTTGGGAAAATCAAACTTGTTTTGCCGGAATTGCCTTGGTGTAATTCCGGTTCTTTTTTGGAAAAACTTATTGAAGTTGGATGGGTCCGAAAATCCTAGATAATAACCAATTTCCTGAATAGAATTGTCATGGTTCATTAGTAGCCGTTTCGCTTCTGTAACGACTTTTCGTTGCATTACCTCCTTGGGAGGTATCCCTAAAATTTTTTTGCAACTGTTGTTTAACGAGGAAGATGTTGTGCTTAATTCCTTTATATAAAAGGCAATGGATGCCTGATTTCTGTAATGTTCGTCAATTAGCTTGGAAAACGCTAAAACAATACTACGCGCATTAGATTGTTCAAAAGTATTTTTGATTAGATTTTCAGAATGTCTTCTTTGAAGAAAAAGTAAAAGATTGCTGATCAAAGTTCTGATGATACGCCAGTTAAGAAGTTTTCTTTCTATTGCCTGTTCGCCGATAATGGATTTGCATTCTCGGAAAATCAATGTTATTAGTTGTTTTTCGTCATCCATTGTTCCTTCTCCCGAAAACAATGGTGTGTCGTATGTAGCCAAAGTATCAAGCAAAAAATGCTGATGCAATTGACTAACGGCATAAAAGCCATCAGAAAAACTAATCAAATCTCCTGTCAATCCTCCAAATGAAGAAAACGCTTCTTTACTGTTGTAGGGTGTCAACAATATCAAATCGTCCTGTTTGGCGGAATAGGTTTTCCCGTCTATACAGATGTTTTCCTTCCCTGTTTGAATTCTAAGCAGATAGTAGAGATTGGTGTTGACTTTCTGGGCTCTGAATTTTTCTGTAACGTTTTCAACTGCATCTATCCAAATGTCTTCTTCTCCAAATTGAATATTGCTGTTGGCGTAGGGTTTAATGTTGATATGGTCAATCATAGTTCATTCGAATTGTTCCAAAACAAATGACTATGTATAGTGGTCACTATACGTCAAATGTATTAGGCCAGTCTTTTTTGAGGTTTGCAATTTTAGTGTTTACTGATTTTTCAAGATCAGATTTGTATTTTTCAACTTGTTGTCCTATTTCCGAATCAAAAGCACCAATAATTTGAGCGGCTAGTAATCCTGCATTTTTGGCGCCATCCAGCGCTACGGTCGCAACAGGTACGCCACCAGGCATTTGCAATATGGACAAAACGGAATCCCATCCGTCGATGGAGTTGGAAGATTTGATAGGGACGCCAATAACCGGTAAGCTTGTGATGGCTGCCACCATTCCTGGTAAGTGTGCTGCTCCACCTGCTCCAGCTATGATGACTTTCAATCCTCTTTCTTTCGCTTTTTGGGCATAATCCACCATTCTTAAAGGTGTGCGATGTGCTGATACAACTGTCAATTCAAATGGTATATTGAACGTTTCTAATATTTCTGCGGCAGCGCCCATAATTTTTAAGTCACTGTCGCTACCCATAATGATTCCGACTATTGGATTGTTTATATTTTCCATTGGGCAAATTTAATATTTGCGATTTTAATGTAGATTAAAATTCAATTTTAATCTCTCAATGTCATTTTCTAATGTGAGAAGATCTTTCTTTTTTTGAAGAATAAAACTGTTGTCCTCAAAACTACCCAATACCTCGTTCATTTCTTCTTCGGAGTCATACATCATTTTTCTAAAAGGAGAAGTGTAGTCTTTTTTTCTTGAAATGGTAATGGCTTCTAATATGATTTTTTCATGATGCAGGTATTCGTCCAGTAAAATTTGTTTCTCAGCTACCGTAGTTTCAGATAATGAACGTTTTTTAATTTTCTCTAAAATATGTAGTCCGTGCGCAATTTTGTAGGACGGATATAATGCTCCTTGTTCTTCATAAAACTGGTGGATGGCATCCCAAGAACCTAGTTTGTCGTTAACTACGTCTATTCTCAATTGATCCACATGATCTTTTGGAATTAATTGCCCACCGACATTCAACCATTTATTGTAAACTTTGGAATCTGTGTTTACCTTACAATTTTCAAAAAAAGCTTGTAAGCCATAGTAGGTCAACATAGATGCAAATGCTTGGTAGCCCTTTAAACATTTGGTCAAAACTGTTTTGCGATTGCTGTGTTCTATTCCGTCCAATACTATTTCTAGTTGGTCAACTATTGGATTGGCTTCTTCTAGTAGTTTCTTACCAACGATACTCGCCTCTTCTTGAGTTGGTATTGAGCGGATATATGCATTCCCGACGGCCGTTTCGATTAGTTGCATTGACTGTAATATTTCTTCGACGGTATCCGGAGCTAAATAATCATATTCGATATATTGTGTTTTTTGTATCCTTTCATCCCTATTGGCATATTTCCATGAATTTCTAGTCAGCGCATACATGTTATACAAAAACCAATAGCCAACCATTATTTCAAGATTGTTGTTTTGATCGTTTATACTAACTAATGAAAATGGTATTGGAATGTTCAACTCATTGGCATAGTTGCCACGTGCCAACAT
>QFOI01000039.1 GCA_003241175.1 Pseudopedobacter saltans | reverse complement strand
GCCATTATTAATATCAATGACGTAAATGCCTATCGTTTCTTAGTTGTCAAAGTGAAGGCAAATGATAATTTTTATACCTCTATAAAAGCTATTGAACAAAAGTGGAAATCTATAGTTCCAGATGCGCCATTTGATTATTCTTTTGTTGATCAACAATTTGCGGATATGTATCGGACGGATATTCAACTACAGAAAGCTTTTTCTGTTGCATCCGTTTTAAATCTATTAATTATATTCTTAGGATTGTCTGGTATTGTGTCTTATTCTTTGACTAGAAGAAAAAAAGAAATAGCCGTACGACGTGTATTAGGTGCGAATGTATTGCAAGTACTTTATCTATTTCTAAAAGAATATTCTTTATTGCTCTTGATTGGAAATGTAATTGCGTGGCCATTGGCATATTTGTTTGTACATAATTGGTTGCAAGGTTTTTCTTACAAAGTAAATAGTTCAATTGTTGATTATGTTTTAGTGGGTGTTGGTGTGTGTTTTTTGACTTGTTTATTGATTGTGTTGGAAAGCTACAGGAGCTTAAAAGCTAATCCGGTGAATGATTTGAGAAATGAATAATTAAGGCCGCAATTGCCAATCCAGTAAAAAGTTTGAGGTCTGAATAAATCAAGTCATTATGATTAAAAACTATATCAAAATAGGTTTCCGAAATCTTATTCGCAATCGACAATATGCTTTACTCAATATTGTAGGTTTGTCGTTTGGCTTAGCTGTGGTATTGGTAATTGCACTATGGACTTGGAATGCGTTCCAATTTAATAAGGAGTTTAAAAATTATAATACGATAGGGCAGGTAATGGTAACAGGGACCTATAGTGGCGAGAAACAAACGGATCCGATTTGTTCACCACCATTTGCAAGTACCTTACGGACGAAATATGGAAATTATTTCCAATATGTTGCATTGGCGACACATCCATTGTCAAATATTTTGGCGAACAAGCAAACTAAAATAGAGGAAACTGGTGTGTTTGCAGAATCTGACTATACAAATATTTTTCAACCGAAAATATTGAAAGGTAATGCTGAAATAGGGCAGAAAGATATTTTGATTGCGGCATCTTTAGCGAAAAGTTTATTTGGAAATGAGGATCCAATAGGCAAACCAGTAATCTTGAATGGAAAAGATATTTTGTCTGTGAGTGGTGTTTTTGAGGATTTTTCGTCAGAAACTTCCTTTTATAAAAGTATACAATATATTGCGCCAATGGATATTTTCTATAGTTATTTACCTTATGACAAAGAGCGCATATTACAGATGTGGAATCTGAACTACTTTTCATTGTATGTACAAACTAACCCTACCAATACATTTGGCCAAATATCCGCTAAGATTAAAGATATAGCTGCACCCTATGAAACGGATATAAAGCCAGAAGTGTTGCTTCATCCCATGTCTCGCTGGCATTTGCATAATGAATTTAAAAATGGTAAAAATACAGGAGGTTTGATTTATACCGTGAGGTTGTTTATTGCGATTGGTATCGGAGTGTTGCTTTTAGTGATCACTAATTTTGTAAATCTAGCAACGGCTCAAAATGCAGGTCGATCTGTCGAAGTTGGTGTTAGAAAAGCTATTGGTGCTGGACGTTCCAACTTGATATACCAGTTTTTAGTAGAGTCGTTTTTATTTGTGTTTATTTCTGGTGTTTTGGCTGTTATATTAGCTTTTGTAGGACTACCAATTTTTAGAAAACTTACAGCAAGTAATTTGGAATTAAACTTTTCATTTATAGTATTTGTTGGATACTATTTGTTTGTTTTATTTCTGGTAGGTATTTTAAGTGGCTTATATCCTGCCTTTTATTTATCATCTTTCCAACCTGTGAAAGTTTTAAAAAGTCAATTATCCTTTGGTGGAAAAAATTATTTAAGAAAATCATTAATTGTTTGTCAATTTTTTATTGCTACCGTTTTGATTTTTATGACGATGCTTGTCTGGCGTCAGATCAACTATGTAAAAAATCGACCACTAGGATATGATACCAATAGATTGGTGTATTTCAATACAAAAGATACTTCTTTAGTGAAGCATTTTTCCGCCTACAGAACTGCTTTGTTAAAAAGTGGAAGTGTGGAAAATGTTGCTATATCTAGTGCTCCCGTTTATCAGTTGAGAAAAAGCGAAGGCGGATTTAATTGGGATAGCGAACGTGATAATTCGAATGCTATTTTTGGAACTACTGATGTTTCACCTGATTTTGCTAATACGGTTGGATGGCAATTTGTAAAAGGACGTAATTTTAACTTAAATCATCCAAGTGATAGTTCGGCGATTATTTTAAATGTTGCTGCTGCTAATTATATTGGAAAAGAAGCGCAGATTGGACATCGTATTCGTTTTCAAGATGTGAATTATACGATTATTGGTATTGTTAATAATCCTATGATGAACAGTCCTTTTGGCAAAATAGAACCTGGTCTTTTCTTTTTGGATAAAGGAATAGGTCAGTATATTACTATGCGTTTAAAATCTGATCAACCCGCTGCGTCTCTATTACAAGATGTAACAAAAATTGCAAAAAGTTATAGTTCGGATGCTCCTAATTTACTATTTGTAGATACTTCCTATCAACAAGCATTTATAGAAATAGAACGCAACGCGAAATTCATCAGTGTGTTTTCTATTTTAGCTATATTTATTGCTGTGCTTGGATTATTTGGTTTGTCTTCTTATGCAATCGAGCAAAAACGTAAAGAAATTGGCATTCGCAAAGTGTTAGGTGCGTCCATTTTCGGGTTATGGAATCAATTTGTAAAAGAATTTTTGTTATTGATTATTTTGTCTTTTATAGTTTCGATTCCAATCTCAATTATTTTGATGCCTAATTGGCTAGCTCCATTTGACTATAGGACTACTATTTCTCCCATTATGTTTATTATAGGAATTGGCGTTGCTATTTCGATTGCATTATTGACTATCGGTTCAAAAATATTAAGTGCAGTGAAAGCGAATCCAGTTAATAATTTGAGGTCAGAATAAGGTAGTTGTCTTATTCCAATACACCTCACCTAAATCCTCTCCTCAAGGAGAGGACTCTTTGTTGAAGATAGGAGCTTGATTTACCCTTCTCCTATAGAAGAAGGGTAGGGATGAAGTTTTAAATAAAAATGTTCGTTTTTGTACCCAAAGTGTACGAAAATGAACATTTTTTATTAATGAAAATTATATTAACTATTTGAATTTCAATTGTTTATTGTTTTGGTATTATTGTAGGTTAATTATATTCAAAATACAATAATGATACAATTAAGCAATATATTCAAATGGGTGCAACAAGGTGGCAATCGTATTTTTCTCTTAAAAGATATCAATCTCGAAATTCAGCAAGGTGATTTTATTTCGATTATGGGACCCTCTGGCTCTGGGAAATCTACACTATTGAATGTTTTGGGAATGTTGGATTTACCTGATGAAGGTTCTTATAGTTTTCTTGGAGAGGATATGTATAGTCTGAAAGAGAAGCAACGTCAGGCTATTTTTAAGGAAAATATTGGTTTTGTATTTCAAGCATATCATTTGATAGACGAACTAACTGTTTATGAAAATATAGAAACGCCATTGCTGTACCACGATATCAAGCGGTCGGAACGCCAATCTTTAGTTGCTGACATCTTGGATCGTTTTAATATAGTGGGTAAAAAAGATTTATTTCCTGCGCAACTTTCTGGAGGGCAACAACAATTAGTGGGTATTGCACGTGCCTTAATTACCAATCCCAAATTGATTTTGGCCGATGAACCAACCGGAAATCTCAGTTCCAAACAAGGAGAGGAGATCATGGAAATATTCAAAAAGTTGAATGAAGATGATGGTGTTACGGTAGTACAAGTGACCCATTCGGAAAAAAATGCAGCTTATGCTCATAATACTATCCATTTATTGGACGGAAGAGTGGATAAAAGTGACCATCTATAATTGAATTAACTATAACTATGTTTCGTTTTTTATTTACTTGTTTAATATTATCGTCATTTCTCCAAACGTGGGGACAAGACACCAGATCTCATTCATCTGTACTTAGTTTGCAAGAATGCATTCAGTTGGCTATTCAGAATAATCCAGACGTTGTTAATAAAGAATATTTGGCATCATCTTCCAAGATTGGATTGGATCAAGCAAAAGCTAATGTTTTTCCTACTTTGAATGCCTATTTGGGGCATTCTATTTATAATGGTCGTAGTATTAATATCTATACGAATTCCTACGTCAATCAAACCTATAATTCAGGGAGTTATCAGTTGACGACAAATTTTACGATTTGGAATGGTTCTAGTATTCAAAACTATATTAAAAAATGTGCCTTAGACTATAAGGCATCCGAACTTGAAACCCAACAAGCAAAAGATAATCTTACCTTTCAAGTTATATTGAATTATCTCGCTGTCCTCGCCGCAAACGAACAACTAACAATTGCAAAATCGCAAACTGAAGCTACTGCAGAGAAATTACGTACAATCCAAGTGAAATTTGATAATGGTGTTGTTGGAATGGGGGATCTTTCAGATATTAAAGGACAATATTCCAATAATCAACTTATAGTTGTACAACAGAAAAATACTTTAGAAAATGCCAAGTTGACTTTGTCTCAAACGATGAATGTTGCATACGATTCGTCTATGCAATTGCAGGATATTGGGATTGAAACCACACCTAAAGAATATCCTTCTTCTGTAGATGATATTTATATTTCTGCTGCGCAAAAGCTTGCTGTTGTTAAAGCTGCTGACACAAGATTGGCTAGTGCTTTTAAAAATATACAGTACATCAAAAGCCAGAGAATGCCTTCATTGGTTTTATCTGGAGGAGCTTATACGAATTATTCTAGTGTCGCTTCTACTTCAACGATAGTAAGTTCGACTGATATGCCAAATGGCGCTTACGTATTGGAAAACGGTCAAAAGAATCCAGTATACGAAACGCAGAATACCTATGCTTCTCATAATATTCCCTACGGAAGTCAATGGAAAAATAACATTAATACTTCCGTCTCCTTAGGGTTAAATATTCCGATTTTTAATGCGTTTCAAGTTAAGAATAAATTGAAACAAGCAAAACTGGATCAGGTTCAAGCAGATTTTACAGCTAAGACTTTGAGGACGCAATTAAAGCAAGCTGTCGAACGTGATTACTTCAATATGAAGTTTTCTTTTGAGGGATATAAAAAAATATCTGAACAAGTCAACGCTTACAAAACATCTCTCATGGCTGCGACTATAAAATTTGATAATGGTGTTATCACTACGGTAGATTACATCATTACCAAAAATAATTTAGATCAATCCTCTTTGAATCTTGTAGCTGCTAAATACGACTATATATTACGCACGAAAATTTTGGATTATTATTTAGGTGGATTGGAAGCTGCAGAATAGAAGCGATTTTACTGTTATACCCATTGTGCATTTAGGTATTTACTCATGTCAAGGTATTCGTTTTTTTGAAAACCTCTCCCTAACCCTCCCCTCAAAGGGGAGGGAATAAGGGTGGGGTTCCTCATTGTTTGGAGATTTTAAAATAATATACGAGTAAAATATTTATTGATTCTTCTAAATGCACAACTGGATATTACTGCTTTATTATTAGGAAAAGAACAATCCAGCTTACCATTTTCAATACCAAGAGCACAAAGAACCACTTCCCATACTTTACCTTAAGTTTAGCGATTCGAGGATGTTGTATGATTTTTTGGATTAAATTCATTATTTCCAATTCTTGTGGACAGCATTTTTCATTACACCAATTCGATTAAGGTTACTTCTGGTAAAATTCCGACTCTTCCCATATATACTAAAAATCCAAAACCTCTATTGACATATATATACTGTTTTTTCTTTTGGTAAAGATCTTCCCATTCTTCGTACATCCATTTGATAGGGCTCCACTTAAATCCAGGAACTTCTATTCCAAATTGCATTCCATGTGTGTGGCCCGATAGTGTAAGGTCGATATCAGGATAGAGTGGGCGTACTTGTGCATCCCAATGACTGGGGTCATGGCTCATCAATATTTTAAAAGGAATATCTTCCGTTCCTTTATGGGCAAGATCCAAACGTCCATATTTGGGAAAGTGTCCTTTAGCTCCCCAGTTTTCAATACCGAGCAATGCAATTTTTTCACCATCTCGTTCAAAGATGACATTTTCGTTCATTAAAAGTCGCCACCCCATTTCAGCCTGCAATTTTTTAAGATTATTGAGGTTCTCTATTTTGGCTTGAGGCGTTTCCCATTTTACATAATCGCCATAATCATGGTTTCCTAAGGTGCTATAGACTCCCATCGGCGCTTTTAATTTACTGAAAATGGCTTTGTAGTCATGCATTTCAGTGGCTCGATTATTAACCAAATCACCCGTAAAAAGTATTAAGTCAGGTTTGGCATCCAAGGCCATTTGTACGCCACGCATTACTGCTGTTGGATTATTGAAACTTCCGCTATGTATGTCACTTAACTGGACGATTTTTAATCCCTTAAATGCTTTAGGTAGATTTGGAAAGTTCATTTTTACCGTTCGTAGCTTATAATTATAACGGTTGGTGACGCCATACAAAAAAGTACCACCCATAAAACCTCCTACCAATATAGCCAACCAAGAAAGAAAACTGGAACGTGAAATGCCGTTTTCGGGATTTCTTTTATGTGTGAAAGCATTTTTTGCCAACACAAAAAAACGACGCAAATCATCCACCAAAAGGAAAACGGAAGCAAACAACTGTGCGACAAAAACAATGACAAAAAAGGTAAACAGAAAATAGGATGTCCGCTCAACAGCTACCGAAAAATTGAAAATACAATATACTTGACCGACAAACAATGCCCAATATAAAACGAAAATTGTTAGGCGGATGCTTATATTGAGGTTTTTGACGATTAACTTTAATGCTTGGAAAACATATAAATGAAGTAGGAATGTGAGTATTAACAGTGCCCATCTATTCGTTAGTAATGCTCTTACCATGGTTATCTTTTGTTATGATTGAGTCTGATTGCCAAATTATCAACAAATATCGAATATGTGTATAAAAAATTATCTTAAAACATTCAATTGTAGGGTAATCATGAGGGAAAGTAACAATAAAAAATTATTTTTGTTCCTTGTTGAATGTTAAGGTGTTGATTTATTGGTTGTTAATAAAGTTAAGTTTATGCAGTTTACATATTACGGACAGTCATGTTTTCAGGTTGTATTAGGAGGTAAGAAGATATTGTTTGACCCATTTATCAGTCCCAATCCGTTGGCTAAAGATATTGATATTAAAAGTATCATGCCTGATTTCATATTGATCAGCCATGGACATGGTGACCATATAGCCGATGCAGCAACGATTGCTTTGCAAAGTGGTGCAACTGTAGTGACAAGCCCCGAAGTTTCTGCTTTTTTGGCAAAGCAGGGTGTACAAAATATGAGAGAATTGAATCATGGTGGTCCTGTTTCATTTGATTTTGGAAAGGTAAGAGCGGTAAATGCTGTTCATTCATCGGGATTACCAGATGGAAGTTACGGTGGTAATCCGATGGGCTTTGTTATTAGGAGTGAAGAGAAAAGTTTTTATTTTGCAGGTGATACCGCGTTGACGATGGACATGCAGTTGATACCCTTATTTGGCAAAATGGATTTCGCGGTATTTCCAATAGGTGGAAATTATACCATGGATTACAATGATGCGGTGATTGCAGCTGATTTTTCTAAAGTTGACAAAGTTATTGGTGTTCATTACAATACTTTTCCACCAATAACCATTGATACCAAAGAGGCCTTAGATGCGTTTAACAGTAAAGGAAAAGAACTCTTGCTTCCTTCAATTGGGGAAACAATCAATTTGTAATATATCTTTACCTCAAAGTTTTATTTTAGATTTTAAATATACATGCCAAGAATAATAGGCGTTGCCAACCAAAAAGGCGGAGTCGGAAAGACCACCACTTCGATTAATTTAGCTGCAAGTTTTGCAGTATTGGAATATAGGACATTGTTGATCGATGCGGATCCGCAGGCCAACAGTACCACTGGTATTGGGTTTGATTTGCACAATATCACAAGTAGTTTGTATGACTGTATGGTCAATGACACTCCAGCAAAAGAAGTGATATTGAAATCTGATGTTCCCAATTTGGATTTAATACCTTCTCATATTGATCTTGTTGGTGCTGAAATTGAAATGGTCAATTATCCCAATCGCGAGCAAGTATTAAAAAACATATTGGCTCCTGTATTGGACGATTATGATTTTATCGTGATAGACTGTTCGCCATCTTTGGGTATTATGACCGTAAATGCAATGGTGGCTGCAGACAGTGTTGTTATTCCGGTACAGTGTGAATTTTTTGCTTTAGAAGGTTTGGGTAAGTTATTGAATACCATTAAGATAGTTCAAGATAGACTTAATCCGGATTTGCATATTGAAGGCATATTGATGACAATGTACGACGGCCGTTTACGACTTTGCAATCAAGTGGTAAGTGAAGTGAGGAAACATTTTGACAATATGGTTTTCGATACGATTATACATCGAAATACTCGTTTAAGTGAAGCGCCAAGTTTTGGAAAACCTGTCGTTTTGTACGATTCTTCTAGTAAAGGAGCGATCAATTACCTCAATTTGGCAAAAGAAGTTTTACAAAAAAACAACCTAACACAGATTCCTCAAGAAGAGCGTGTAATTGAATAATATTAAATCTAGTGAAAACCAATTATTTACGGTTTTTGCTTTCGTATTTTGACTTAGTATATGTCTACAATAAAACCAAATAAAGCTCCAAAAGACGCTCTCGGTAAAGGGATTCGTTCTTTATTGCAAAATATTGATTCTGACCTGAAAAACACGTCGGGTAGTCTGAAACCTAAAGTGGTTGAAGAGGCTATAGGAGTGATGCGTATTCCGTTGGAACAGATTGAAGTGAATCCCAATAATCCTCGTCATGATTTTGACGAAAACGCGTTAAAGGAACTTTCTGCCTCCATTAAGATACATGACATCATCCAACCGCTGACGGTTAGTAAGATCGCTTCTGGAAAATATCGCTTGATCGCTGGTGAACGTCGATTTAGAGCTTCCAAAATGGCTGGTTTAAAGGATGTACCCGTATATATCCGCCAAGCAAACGATTCCGAGCTTTTGGAATTGGCTTTGCTGGAAAATCTTCAAAGGGAAGATCTCAATGCAATTGAAATCGGATTGAGTTACAAACGCATGATGGACGAATTGTCCTATACACAGGAGCAAGTGGCCGATCGTATGGGCAAGGAGAGAAGCACCATTACCAACTATATTCGTTTACTTAAGTTGCCGCCGGATATTCAGCTTGCAGTGAGAAATGCATCGATCAGTATGGGACATGCGCGATCATTGATTAGTTTGGAGGAAGTAGATAAACAATTGTTTGTCTACAATGAAATCCTAAAAAATAAACTCAGCGTTCGCCAAACGGAGGATTTTGTTAGGAAAATGAGTAAAGCCAGAGAATCTTCACCAAAGAAAGCACCAAGCAAAAACGAGTTGCCTCCGGTTTATAAAAGGATTGAAGATAACATTGCTTCCCATTTCAGTACGAAAGTCAAACTTGCTCACAATAAAGCTGGACACGGAAGTATCAGTATCGACTATTATTCTCTTGAAGAATTGAATAAGCTGTTGGAACTTATGAACATTAAGGCGAGCTAGTTCATTCTTTTATTATAATCGATTTTAATTGTTACATAATAAAAAAAATATAGGCAAAGGTTTTTTTTGTTTTTTTGCAGTGATTTTGTTCAGTTTCATTGGAAAGAACAAAGTTTTTGCACAAAATGACAGACCGGGAAAGGATACCGTTTTGGCTTGGGATTCTTCGGGCAAACCCGTAGCGGTTTTTGATAGCACGTCTTTTGCCTCCATAGAAAAACCCAAACCGCATAATCCTAAAAAAGCAACTATGCGTTCCTTGATTCTACCTGGTTGGGGGCAGGCATACAACAAGCAATATTGGAAAATACCTATTGTATGGGGAGCGTTGGCTATACCAGGAACCGCTTTTATCAGAAATAACAATTGGTACAAAGATGCAGCGAGTGTCTACAATATCGTTTATGGAAAGACTCAAGGAACGGCTCAGAATGCATCTGAGATAAGTGCTTTATTGTCTGGACATAAAGATTATCAAGAGTATTGGGATAATCTTTATGCCAATAACTCTGCGACAGCTACCACCAATTTTTTATCCACGGTGCAATCCAATAGGAACTACTACCGTAGAAACCGTGACTATTCTGTGTTGTGGCTTTTGATATTATGGGGCGTCAATGTTGCAGACGCTACAGTTTTTGGGCATTTAAAAGATTTTGATATCAGCCCTAATCTTAGTATGGAAGTCAACCCAACCTATTTGCAATCAGTAAGAGGTCCTGGTTTGAGTCTGGTTTTTAATCTCAAATAATTTTAACTATACGTTTCTCAATATTTCAATATGAAAATTGCATTGATTGGCTACGGTAAGATGGGTAAAGCCATTGAAGAAATAGCCATTAGTCGTGGACATGAAATTGTTCTAAAAATTTCTAGTTCCAATAAATCAGATTTTACTGCCGAAAATCTAAATCGAGCAGATGTTGCCATTGAATTTACAAATCCAGAATCCGCACTTGAAAATCTACAGACTTGTCTCCATGCAGGTATGGCGACCGTTTGCGGTTCTACTGGTTGGCTAAATTCAAAGCAAGAAATTGAAGACCTGGCAAATGAAAAAAAGCTGGGATTTTTATATGCCAGCAACTTCAGTATTGGCGTCAATATTTTCTTTGAATTGAATACTTTTTTAGCAAAAATGATGGATGTCCAACCGGAATACGACGTAGTTCTGGAGGAAATACATCACACTGCTAAAAAAGATGCGCCTAGCGGTACAGCTATCACATTAGCTGAACAGATATTGTCTCAGATCTCTCGTAAAACAGAATGGGTGAAGGAAAATGCGGATAAAGCTAGTGAACTTGCAATCAAAAGTGTTAGGATAGATCCAGCACCGGGAACGCATGTCATTACGTATCATTCGGATATTGACGATATCGAAATAAAACATACTGCGCATAACCGCAAAGGTTTTGCTTTCGGTGCTGTTTTGGCTGCCGAGTATGTTGCTACACACAAAGGTGTTTCTTCCATGAAAGATGTATTGGGATTTTAATCTTATCGAAAATTTGTTCTCCATAATTAAACCTTGCTCCTAAAAAATGGGTGTTATTATAACTTCAGAAATTTTAAATCAATTAACACAGATCGTTGGCGACAAAAACATATTGACAGACAGTGACAGTTTGAATAAATATGGTCGTGATGAAACAGAAAAACTATTGTTTTTACCTCAAGTGGTTTTGCGTCCTGGTTCAGCAGATGAAATAAGTCAAATTATGAGAATCTGCAACGAAAACCAGATTCCTGTAACGCCAAGAGCCGGAGGTACTGGTTTAAGTGGTGGTGCGATTCCGACACATGGAGGGGTTTTGTTGTCGATAGATCGATTAAACAAGATTTTGGATATTGATGAGCAAAACTTACAAGTTACTACGGAGACTGGTGTTATTACAGAGGTTTTGCAGGATGCAGTTAAAGAAAAAGGTTTGTTTTATCCTCCCGATCCAAGTAGTAAAGGCTCTTGCTTTATAGGAGGCAATATTGCAGAGAACAGTGGTGGTCCCAAAGCCGTTAAGTACGGTAAAGTTAAAGACTATGTTTTGAATCTGGAAGTGGTTTTGCCTAATGGAGATATTATCTGGACGGGTGCCAATGTTTTGAAAAATTCGACAGGGTACAACCTAACACAGTTGATGGTTGGGAGTGAAGGGACACTAGGTATTGTGACAAAAGCTGTATTTAAACTGATTCCTTATCCAAAACACGATATGTTGATGCTCGTGCCATTTCATAGTTTGGAAGGTGCAAGTGCTGCGGTAAGTGCGATTTTCCGCGCGGGATTTACACCTAGTTGTTTGGAATTGACGGAAATCGATGCATTGAAAATTACTTCCCAATTTGTTGACAACAATGCTGTACCTGTGGATGATAGTATTGCGGCTCACCTGATTGTAGAAGTTGACGGCAACGATCGGGATGTGTTGATGAAAGATATGGAAGGTATTGCCATGGCATTGGAACCATTCGATATTGGTGAAATATTTTTTGCGGAAGACACTACGCAAAAAGAAGAATTATGGAAGCTGCGTCGTCGTGCAGCCGAAGCCGTGAAATCCGTTGGTTATACGGTGGAAGAAGATACGGTTGTCCCAAGAGCGGAACTACCTAAATTGATTCATGGTGTAAAAGAATTGGGGATTAAATACGATTTCAAAGTGGTGTGTTATGGTCATGCAGGCGATGGCAATATTCATGTTCGCATCAACAAAGAAGGTTTTCCCAATAGTTATGGCCATCCAGAAATGGAAGAAATTCTAACTGAACTATTCAAATTAGTGGTAAGTTTAGGTGGTACGATTAGTGGAGAGCACGGTATTGGACTCACCCAAAAAGAATATCTTTTACTAAAATTGAATCCAATACAGTTGGAACTGATGCGCGGCATTAAAAAAGTATTCGATCCTAATAATATCTTAAATCCAGGTAAGATATTCGATTAAAGATTCTTTGTAGTAGGTTTGTAATGATTAAATAGGAATGATATGTTCAAGAAAATAGGAGTATTGGCTATTGGATTGTCGCTAGCTTATGTTTCGCATGCACAGATTACGATTGACTCTACGTCGGATGATCGCGAACCACAAATCATCGTTGACAAGAAAGACCCTAATTACCGTAAGCAAAAAAAGCCGACAAATATTTTCTTTGGTGGTGGACTTGCCTTAGGGGGAGGCAGCGGTGGCTCTTCCGTTGGCGTTAATCCTGTTGTTGGATTTAGCCCTAACCAATATTGGGATTTGGGTTTGGGTGTCAATTTTAACTATAATTCCATTAGTGGTGATTATTCCTTTTCTGGTTCGAGTGAAAAATGGACTAACTACGGTTTGGGCCCTTTTGCCCGTTTCAATCCTATCGACTGGTTGTTTGTGCAAGCACAATTTGAACAAAACTGGGGTCGTTACAAAAACGGAGATTACAAAGCCAATATAAACGCATCTAGTTTGATTGGTTCCATTGGTTACCGCAGCAGTGGAGAAGGTAGAAGTGGTTATTTTATGTCTATTGGAATGGATTTTCTGAAAAACAAATATTCTCCTTACCGTGATGTAGAAATTGACAATCAAGGTAATGTTATCAAAAACTCACCTATGCCGATTATTCGAGGTGGCGTTTTCTTTTATTTAAGGTAATACGGAAAAAAAGCGGATAAACTTCTAAATGAAACACAAAAAAGCTAACTCATTCGAAAAATACAGAAAATAATGTACAATAATTTAAATTTAGAAGCATTTAAAAACAATTGGGGTCCAACTGCTATTCCAAAGGAAATAGAAAAGTTAATTGATTTTCAAACTAACATTTCATCTGCTGAATTTTATTCACAAGGTTTTGCAGTCACAATTGATGATAAATTAGGGCTTAAAAGTTGGAGTAATGAGTCATCATTTTTAGACAAGTTGTTTCCTTTTGCGCAAGCAAACGGCACAGGCTCGTTCTATGCAATTTGGGATGCAGGAACCGAAATGCCTATTAACGAAATGCCAATAGTTGTATTTGGAGACGAAGGAGGGACGCACATTGTAGCTGAAAATATTTTGCAGTTGCTTCATCTAATAACATTTGATACGGATATTTTAGTTGAATTTGAAGGGGCTTACTTTGAAAAAAACGAAGATTACGAAGAAAGTAGAGATTTGAAAAAGTTTTTAAAATGGCTACAAGAAAATTATGGTTTAAGCCAAACTATATCCCCATCCGAAATAATCGACTCTGCACAAGAAAAATACAAAGCACAGTTTGACAAATGGTTTGAACAATATTATCAGATTGGATAAAAAAAGTAGAAAAATTCCTACTAACTATAATGAGAAAATTTTTAATGCTAAAACATTGGCAACTATTTGCACTCTTTATGGGGCTTCCAATAATATTCCAGTTTGTAACAATAGGTTCAGTAGTTTTTAGTGGTGATCCGACAACTATGTTTTATTTTTTTCCGATAATGATGATTATCATTATCGGACTTTGTTTTGGCTGGTTCTATGCATTAGGGACAAGCCTTTATAAAAAGCTTCCTGCAGGAGCAAAAATGAATTTGACATGTTTTAAGATATTTTTACTTATTACTGTAGTTTATTTAATATTTTTTTCTGTTTTTGTGGGAACAATGTGTTACAACCTTTTAAACAATAAAGAACCAAATCTTATAATTTTTGCGTTGATCATTCCGTTGCATTTGTTTTCTATGTTCTGTGTTATCTACTGCACATACTTTAACGCAAGAGCATTAAAGACTGTAGAGCTGCAAAGAGCTGTGACATTTAATGATTTTGTTGGAGAGTTTTTTCTCTTTTGGCTTTTTCCAGTTGGTATTTGGTTTATTCAACCAAGAATAAATAAACTGTTTGATGTAAAATTGAATAATAATGATAACCAAATACTTGAAGTCGGAATTGAACAACTAGGCTAAAAAACTCGTTTTCGTTTTCTAAAGACATTTGAGTATTTGCATTTTTGATGTTTGAAAACAACCAAGCTTATGTAAAAAAAATAGATGAATTACTTACCAAAGATGGAAGATTTCAAGGATTATCGTAACGAAGCATCTAGCTTTAGGTCTTTTAGTAAAGCAATGGGAGGTGTTAAATCGAGTGGAGAAGTTTCTGTCAACTTGACCACAGCCTTGATGGATTAACGGATTGAAATAGTAAACAAAAGAGGCTAGATTTCGTCTAGCCTCTTTTGTTTTATGCTGTTACTTGCTGCGTGTTTTCTTTTTTCGAAACCAACCATAAGCCAATGAATGTAAGCAATCCGTTCAATATGATCAATTCTACGCCAATCTTGTAAGCGGAATATTTGGATACGAAATAATTGATCAGATAAGTCAATACAGGCGCAATGATGGTAATGCTCAATACCGCATATTTTTTGGAAATATTTCTCTTGGTAAAAATTCCAAAAGCGAATAAACCCAATAACGGGCCATATGTGTAACCTGCTATTTCCATAATGAGGTAAACGATCGACTTGTCGTTGAGAACCTTGAAAAACATAATCAACAAGAAAAACAATACGGTGAAAACAAGATGTACGCGCATCCGTTTTTTCTTTTTCTCTTGTTCTGTTTTGGTTTTGTCCTCGTTCATGTTTAATATGTCTACACAATACGAACTTGTCACTGCTGTTAATGCGCCATCAGCAGAAGGGAACAAAGCGGAAATAAGTCCAATCACAAACAATATGGATATTATAGGCGGAAAATAATTTTGTAAAGAAAGCGCTGGGAAAATATCGTCACCCATGATGTTTTTGATATGTCCGGCATTGTCTGCAAAACCAAAAACTTTGTCTCCGTAGTGTGCCCCATTTTGCAATGCAAAAACATATAATAATCCACCTAAAAACAGAAAAGCCAAATTGACAAAAAGAAGCGTTCCTGCAAACGTAAGCATATTCTTTTTTGAATTGCGTAAGTTGTCTACGGAGATGTTTTTTTGCATCATTTCCTGGTCCAGTCCGGTCATGGCTATGGTGATGAACATACCTCCCAATATGGTTTTGAGGAAAAAGGTTTTGGAGTTGACATCTGTATTGATGAGGTGTGTGTATTGTTTTTCTTTCAATATGGAAAAAGCCTCTCCAAAAGAAATATGCATATGTCCCAATATGTAAATAATACAAGCAATGAGGCTCACTATCATAAAGGTTGTCTGTAGTGTATCTGTAAATACAATGGTCTTGACACCTCCTTCAAAAGTGTATAACAATATCATTCCCAACAAAATGACCGAAGTCAACCAAAAAGGTACATGCAATGGTTCCAACAAAAACAACTGCAAGACATTGATAACTAGATATAACCTAGCTGTTGCTCCTAAAGCCCTAGATATGATAAAGAAAAATGATCCGATTTTGTGTGCTTCCGTATTGAA
>QFOI01000038.1 GCA_003241175.1 Pseudopedobacter saltans | reverse complement strand
GCCCTAGAGAGTAGTAAAATCCAAACTTAATTCCATACTTATGGCAGGCATTTGACAACTCCGTCATAGGATCTCTTTTGAATGGTGTCTTTTTAACTATATTATAGTCCGAGCTTGGAGAATTATACATAGCGAAACCATCATGATGTTTGGAAGTGACAACTATATATTTCATACCTGCCTTTTTAGCCATTAAAACCCATTTATCTGCATCAAAACGAACAGGATTAAATGTATCTGCTATTGTAGCATATTCTTTGACTGGAATACGCTCCACCATCATAAACTGTTCACCACGCGAGGTCTTATGGCCTTTCCAATCACCAGCGGTCGCCGAATAAAGTCCCCAATGCAGAAACAATCCAAATTTATCATCTTCCCACCATTGTAATTTACCTAAATCTTTTTTTTCTGTTTGGGAAAATCCTAGTATTGGTAAAAATAGAATACCAATAAACGCTAATTTTTTAATCATAAATATTTTTTTCATTACATATTTGCTTTGTTTTCTTGACGTTTTTCAGCCGTTGTATTTATAATATCCAATACTATAACAAAGGGAGAAGTGTATGTTTTTTGAGGAATGGCAATTTCCTTGTAACCATAATCCAAATCTGATATGGTAAGACCCCGATTTTGTTGAGCAACAAAACAAGCCCTTTTTATTCTTTGCGTTTTTCGAGTAAGGACTCTTATTTTGTTTGAAACAGGCACATTAAAAACTATCAAATAGGCTTTAGTGCTATCGTTGTTTATAGTTGAATAGCCCCAATCTTCTTTTTCCCAACCTGTATAGTTAGCACCATAAATAGCACTACCATTTGTCTTCATCCAATTACCTATTTCTTCAGCGGCTTTTACTTCTTCCTTACGCAAAGTACCATCTGGTATTGGCCCAAAATTCAACACAAAATTTCCATCTAGAGCATTACTTTTTGCCATCATTTCCAATAGTTCATTGGTTGTTTTCCAATGTCCAAGCCATTTTTTCTGATAACCCCAACCATTTTCGCCAAAGGTCATATCGCAATCCCAATCACGTCCTTTTGTCTCTTCGAAATCTTTGGGAATTTTTCGTTCCCATCCCTGAGCATAATCGCCCATCAAATTACCATTAGCATCGTCATGTCTGTGCCCCGTCTCATCCACTCGATAACGCCCACCAGCAATCAAACCAGGATGAATTTCTTTCAAATATCTTTCAAGTGAATCCGTAAAAGGAGCATTAGCAGCACTTGCCCAACTCTTATCCCAAGTACCATCAAACCAAAAACCTTTTACAGTTGGATAATCCGTTAATAATTCTGTTAGCTGATTTTTTACAAAAACTTTAAAACGATTAAAAGCTACTGTATCTTCTGAAGTCTTCAAACTATAACGCCAATCTTTACTATGCCAGTCCAAAATAGAATAATAAAGATAAACATCAATACCCGCTTTGTTGTAAGCCTTCACTAATGGACCGATAATATCTTTTTTGTATGGTGATTGTGTTATAGTATAGTCTGAAAACTTACTCGGCCACAAACAAAAACCATCATGATGCCTAGTTGTTATTGTCACGTATTTAACGCCCATTTGCTTAGCCATTGTCGCCCAAGCATCAGGATCTAGTTTGGAAGGATTAAATTGTTTGTACAAAGAATCGTAAACACTATTGGGTAATTTGTTCCAAGACCGAATCCATTCTGAAGCGCCTGGATAAGCCATGCCATTGTATTCTCCACGCAAAATGGCATACAATCCCAAATGTATAAATTGACCCAATCCGTAATCCCTCCATTTTTGCATATCTACATCTGTACGACGTCCCACACGATGAGCACCATGCTGTAACGGGACAGAATCTTTTCTAACTTGTCCATGAACAATAGTACACATAGTAAAAAGCACAAAAAAAAGAATATAACGTTTCATAACAAGACTATTTTAACCACCAATTCATCGCATCTTTTATCCACTTACCATTGGACGTTTGTCCCTTAGCTTGTATCTCATTTTTTCCTTTATGAAGCGAAACATTTGTAACAATCCAATGTTTATCATTTACGCCTTGTTCAACTTTCAATTCTTTTCCATTCAAGGAAATACTTATATTTTTAAGATTGGAAAATGTCTGAATTTTTGTCACTTGTTGAGTTCGCAGACTATCACGACGTTCTGCCAAATACAACATAGGTTCGGGATTCCAATTGGCTTTGTACCAATAAAAAGCATCCTTTTTTCTTTTTCTGTCAAAAGTGATCAAACCTTTTAAATTTCTAGCTGGAATACCTCCTCGGCTCCAACCAGGAACGGCAAACTCAAACATATTCCAAACATAAGAAGCCAATATGGAAGGATGTTTTTGGATAGCTGCCCATTGCTGAATATGTGTTTCTGTTTGATACTCTTCCGGATAAAACTGCCCGTTGACAGGATCAATGGAAGCCACATCTATCAGAGTATCTACATGTTGATCTATATTGGCGTCAGCCCCATATTCCGCCAACATCACTTTATAGGACGGAAATGATTTTTTCAAATAGTCACCCCATTTATCCAAATCTTCCATTTTGCCTTCATACCAACCGTAGTAACGATTTATGCCTTGTACATCACCAGCCAAATTGGATGGACGATCAATCTCACCGTAACCACTTGTAGAGATTGTCGGTCTATCAGGATCCTCAGATTTGGCAATATCATTCAGTTCTCTTGTCAATACGGGAACATGTCCATCTTTGGCTTTAGAATATACTTCATTGTGCAATCCCCACATGTAAACAGAGGGATGGTTGCCCATCTGCCTAATCATAGAAACAAGCTGTTCATGTGCATTGTCAGATTCTTCCAAAGAAGTTGCATTGACAAATGGAATTTCGGACCAAATAAGAATCCCCAAAGAATCTGCCAACTTGTACACATAATCATCCTGCGGATAATGAGCCAAACGAACTGTCGTTGCTCCCATTTCTCGAATCGTAAGAAAATCCTGTAAATGTTGTGCCTTACTGAGCGCGCTTCCATAACCTAACCAGTCCTGATGACGCGACACACCATACATAGGATATTTAACATCATTGAGATAAACACCATCTCCCGCTTTCAACTCAATATTTCTAAGTCCCAACGGTTGAACTATACGATCAATTTCTTCTCCTTTTCGGAAAATGGAAGTTCGGATAGTGTACAGATAAGGATCTCTGATACCATTCCATAGATGCAGATTCTCAATTTTTATAGTATCATAAGCCCATAAAGTGCCTTGAGGATACACCCAATGTGTTCTTTCTTGAGACAATACAAATTCACCTTTTTGGTTATATACATTGTTTCTCACACCAATAAGTTCTGGTTTCGCTTCTTTATTTTCCACTTTAGCTAAAACATAAACTTGAGCATTTTTCTTTCCTGTTTTTTGTTTTATGTAAATGCCTGGTGAAGCATAATCCGTTACCTCAAAATGGATAGCGTTTGTCGTAATCAAGTCCACATCTCTGTAAATTCCACCATAAACAGGAAAAAGATTCATATTGACAGGAATGATTTCTTTGTTGACAGCATTATTCACTTTAACCAAAATAGTATCTGGGCCTTTAGAAGAAATTGAATTTGTAATTTCAAATGCAAAAGCTGTATAAGCCCCTTTGTGTTGTCCAATATATTTCCCATTGATATAAAGCTTGGCGACCTGTCCCACACCATGAAAACGAAGAAAAATATGCTTGCTTCTTAAAGAATCAGGAAGGTTAAAAATCTTTCGATAGGTAGCATCACCCGTGTAATAATTTTTTCCTTGCTGCATATCGTCTTTATTAAAAGTGTGAGGCAGCTCCACATTTTCCCAATTGGTGGAAGCATCAGTATTTCCATTTTTCACAAATTGCCAACCTTGATTGAAAGAATGTACGTTTCTTAAAGACTGTGAATTTGCAAATGGACAAGTAACTGAAAAAAACAATAACAAATAGAAAAGCCTCGACATAGCAAAAATTGTATTGGGCTAACAAGATATTGTTTTTTTTCCAATCATACCTTGTGAAGGCAAAAAGCAATCGATTGCATAAAAAACCTTCCAAACAGAAGCTGGAAGGTTTTTCTTTTGAGAAAAGCTTTGGTTTATTGCATTCTTTTCATTGTTTTAAAATTTTCGATCATACCTTTTTGGACAGGATTTGTAATTGTATTGAAAGCCTTTAAAGCTTGAAATCCGACGGTAGATGAAGAAGAGCTACTTATACCTCGTGTTGTGGACATGTATGTTTTCAATATGTTACTTGATGAATTTACAGTTGATTTTGAACCAATATACCTTGATGTCGTCAAATATGATCCATTTGATATGTAATTGATAGCTTGTGCAATAGCATCTTCTCTATGATCACCAAAATTATGTGTCAAATCATCCCAATCTGTTATATTGCAAGTCATACCACTATATGAAACAGCCACATTATTACTATTTCTAGATTCAAATTCAGAAAGATAAACATCATAACTACCAATAGGAATAGCAAAAAAACCAACAGGCTTACCATACGTCGTAGTGGTCGCAGGTAAGTTACTTGAAGAAGTTAAAGTAGTTCCAATTAACTGCACATTCATATATGGAGACAAATTGTTAATTAGCAGCTCACTCGCTGAAGCAGTTCCACTACTAACTATAAAACAAACATTACTAACACTTAATCCTACACCATCAGAAGAGCTGAACTTATATGTCAAATCGGAAGTCTTCCAAGAATAATCATAATAAGATTTAGATGGATTATCTTCTTGAGGAATTTGCTTCAAAATAGTCGCATTGCCATTTTGCATTAGCGTGTTATAATTTTCAGTGAACATGGTTTTTCCATTCAATGAACTTGGAGCGATTAAATTAGCCAACTGCTCACTTGATTCAACATAACCACCTCCATTGTATCTCAAATCAACAATAAGATTGGTAATGCCTGAATTGCTAAAAGCTGTAAATGCATTTTTTAAATTAGTAGAAAGTATATCCGGATCAGCAAAATTCAATAACGCTATATATCCAATTTTTTTGCTCCCCACAGTCAATACCGTATCAGCAAAAATAGGATTTGACGAATAACGTGTCTGTGTAAGTGATACGGTATGTGTAGCATTCAATGTATCAAAATAAGTCAAACTAATAGAACTGGCATTTAGTGCATTATTCAGGTAAGTTATATCGTTAGAATTATTGTAGCTGAACTTTTTTCCATTAACTGCAGTTACATAACAGTTTCCACGCCTTAAACCCGCATTGTAAGCTGGTCCATTTTGAAAAAACAACCTGAATGCAAAAATACTATCCGAAATAAAAACAGGATATGCAGTACCTAAATCATTTCCCCACCCCAATAAAGTTACATTACTTTTCAATCCTACACTTCCGCCATTTAAATCAGCATTTTTACTTTCTAAAAATGAATATTTAGTGTCTGATGTGTCTGCAGTATAATACTCATACGACTTTCCTGTAGTAGGGTTAATAGCATATCTAGATAATGCAAAAATTTCCTGTGATCCTTTGGCAGAATCTGTTCCTGATCCTGTATTGTATTGTCTAGGTTTAAATATTGATGAATCGGGCAATTGATCATACCATAAATACAATTGTTTGGCATACAAGAAAATTGAATCCAGTAATTGATCGGTAACAGAAGTACTTGTTGTTGTCCCTGTTGTAGTAGGCACATCTTTTTTGCTACAAGCTAATAACAATAACCCGGAAGCCAATGCCCCTAAAACAGTTTTCTTAATGACATTTTTCATATTGTAGTATTGTCTTAATTTTTCTGAAAATTTGTGATAAAAATAGTCTTTTACACAATGAAAGAAACATTTTCACGTCAAAAACGCTATATTCATAGACTAAAATCTAATTCTAAAGTTAAAGTCAATTTAAAATTATTGTAAAAAAATAACGATCGTAAGCATTTTCGCCAATTCAGCCAATTTTATGCCATTTTCAAATTGATTAACAATTGTTTTGTCTTAACTTTGTCAAACTTTAGCTCACTTAAACAATCATGGTTTTCAATGCATGAATTGATGGTTGAATCGCTACTTTAAAAACAATATCGAAAGGACGCTTAATTTATTATGAATACATACAACGATTATCTCAAAGAGATCGAAGAAAGAAAAAGTCAAGGATTACACCCTAAACCAATTGACGGTGCAGAATTAGAAAGCGAAATTATCGCACAAATCAAAGACATCAACAACCCTAACAGAAAAGATTCCATCCAGTTTTTTGTGTATAACACATTGCCTGGAACAACTCCTGCGGCCGGTGTGAAAGCGGAATTTTTGAAAGAAATTATTTTGGGACAGTCGGTTGTGGCTGAGATTACGCCAACTTTTGCTTTTGAGTTGTTGTCTCATATGAAAGGCGGTCCATCTATTAAGGTATTGCTCGATTTGGCTTTGGGTGAAGATGTATCCATTGCCGAAGAAGCAGCCAAAGTATTGAAAACACAGGTTTTCCTTTACGACGCAGATACAGATCGTCTGAAAGAAGCTTATAACAGTGGCAATCCTATTGCCAAAGACATATTGGAAAGCTATGCGAAAGCAGAGTTTTTCACAGAATTACCGGAAGTTCCTGAAGAAATCAAAGTCGTTACTTTTATCGCCGCAGAAGGTGATATTTCTACGGATTTGTTGTCTCCGGGTAACCAAGCGCACTCTCGTTCTGACCGTGAATTGCACGGCAAATGTATGATCACGCCAGAAGCGCAAGCAGAAATTAAAGCATTACAAACTTTGCATCCCGATGCAAGCGTGATGTTGATTGCGGAAAAAGGCACGATGGGCGTGGGTTCTTCTCGTATGTCCGGCGTGAACAATGTGGCGCTTTGGACAGGTAAACAAGCAAGTCCTTATGTTCCTTTTGTAAATATTGCACCGATTGTGGGTGGTACCAACGGCATCTCTCCTATCTTCTTAACGACTGTTGACGTAACTGGTGGTATTGGTTTGGATTTGAAGAACTGGGTTAAAAAGCACGATGCGGATGGCAATGTTGTTCGCAATGAAAAAGGCGAACCCGTATTGGAACAAGCTTATTCTGTTGAGACAGGAACTGTTTTGACCATCAATACGAAAAAGAAAAAATTATACAACGGCGATAAAGAACTAATTGATATTTCTAAAGCATTGACGCCACAGAAATTGGAATTTATCAAAGCCAAAGGTTCCTATGCGATTGTATTTGGTAAAAAAATCCAAACTTTCGCTGCAAAAACTTTGGGCATTACAGCTCCGGTTGTATTTGCACCTTCCAAAGAAATCACGATTGAAGGTCAAGGTCTGACTGCTGTTGAAAAAATATTCAACAAACACGCAGTTGGTGTAACTCCAGGTAAAATTTTACACGCAGGTTCTGACGTTCGTGTGGAAGTTAATATCGTAGGTTCTCAGGACACTACGGGTTTGATGACTTCACAAGAATTGGAATCTATGGCGGCGACCGTTATTTCTCCAATCGTTGATGGTGCTTACCAATCAGGTTGCCATACGGCATCTGTTTGGGACAAAAAAGCACAAGCTAATATTCCACGATTGATGAAATTTATGAATGACTTTGGTTTGATTACAGGTCGTGATCCAAAAGGTGTTTATCCTGCAATGACGGACGTTATTCACAAAGTATTGAACGATATCACGATTGACGAATGGGCAATCATTATCGGTGGTGACTCTCATACAAGAATGTCCAAAGGAGTGGCTTTCGGTGCCGATTCTGGTACGGTTGCCTTGGCTTTGGCTACAGGTGAAGCATCTATGCCAATTCCTGAATCTGTCAAAGTAACTTTCAAAGGTGAAATGAAAGATTATATGGATTTCCGTGACGTGGTACACGCGACACAAGCGCAAATGTTGAAAAAATTTGGTGGAGAAAATGTTTTCCAAGGTAGAATCATCGAGGTTCATATTGGAACACTTTTGGCTGACCAAGCGTTCACATTTACAGACTGGACAGCGGAAATGAAAGCGAAAGCTTCTATCTGTATTTCTCAAGATGATACTTTGATTAAATCTTTGGAAATTGCGAAAAGCAGAATCCAAATTATGATTGACAAAGGAATGGACAACAAAAATGAGGTTCTTCAAGGTCTTATCAACAAAGCAAACAAACGTATTGAAGAAATAAAAACAGGCGAAAAACCTGCTTTGACACCTGACGAAAACGCTAAATACTACGCTGAACTAGAAGTTAATCTTGACATCATTGATGAACCAATGATTGCGGATCCAGACGTTAATAATGCGGATGTATCCAAACGTTATACGCACGAC
Source organism: Pseudopedobacter saltans (assembly GCA_003241175.1). GTDB lineage: Bacteria > Bacteroidota > Bacteroidia > Chitinophagales > Chitinophagaceae > Rhizosphaericola. The sequence continues at coordinate 7,765 of QFOI01000038.1, read as the reverse complement.
ACAATCCGTGATTTGACTTATTATGGTGGCGATAAAAAAGTGGATCTAGGTTTCGTAGGTTCTTGTATGGTGCACAAAGGTGATTTGAAAATCGTTTCCAAAATGTTGCGCAATCTGGAAGACCAAAAAGGTAAAGTGGAATTTAACGCACCATTGGTTGTTGCTGCGCCTACTTACAATATCATCGACGAGTTGAAAGCAGAAGGCGACTGGGAACTTTTGGAAAAATATTCTGGATTTGAATTCAACGACCAAGCGCCTAAAAACGCAGCTCGTACAGAATACGAAAATATGATGTATTTGGAACGCCCAGGTTGTAACCTTTGTATGGGTAACCAAGAAAAAGCGGCAAAAGGTGACACTGTATTGGCGACATCTACACGTTTGTTCCAAGGTCGTGTGGTTGAAGATTCTGATCGCAAAAAAGGTGAATCATTATTGGCATCTACGCCAGTTGTTGTATTGTCTGCGATATTGGGACGTATTCCAACAATCGAAGAGTACAGAGATGCTGTTGTAGGTATCGATTTGACTAAATTCCAACCGCCGCACAAACAATTAGTTGGTTAGAAGTTTACTTCGAAATTATTATAGATTTCAAAAATAAAATCCGAGGTTGCTTCTCACCAGAGTTGCAATCTCGGATTTTGAACTTTAAGGGTTTCTCAATTGTTATTCTTTTATAAACACACAAAAACGTAAGACATGGCATTTGATATTGAGATGATTAAAAAAGTCTATGCGGAACTTCCAGACAAAGTCAAAAAAGCAAGGGAAGCCGTCGGTAGACCATTGACATTAGCGGAAAAAATACTTTTCGCACATCTACATGCCGATCAACCTTTGGAAAACTTTGGTCGTGCAGAAGATTATGTAAATTTTGCGCCTGATCGTGTGGCAATGCAGGATGCGACAGCACAGATGGCTTTGTTGCAATTTATGCAGGCTGGCAGACCAAAAGTTGCCGTTCCCTCAACAGTTCACTGTGACCACTTGATTCAAGCAAAAGTGGGTGCGGAAGCGGATTTGGCAACTGCAAATAGTGTCAACAAAGAAGTGTACGATTTTCTTTCTTCCGTTACGAACAAATACGGTATCGGTTATTGGAAACCGGGTGCGGGTATTATTCACCAAGTCGTTTTGGAAAATTATGCTTTTCCAGGTGGTATGATGATTGGTACCGATTCTCACACGCCTAATGCAGGTGGTTTGGGTATGATTGCTATTGGTGTCGGTGGCGCAGATGCCTGCGACGTGATGGCGGGATTACCTTGGGAATTGAAATGGCCTAAATTGATTGGTGTAAAATTAACGGGTAAATTAAGTGGTTGGGCTTCGCCAAAAGATATTATTCTTTGGGTGGCTGGTCAATTGACTGTAAAAGGCGGCACTGGCGCTATCGTTGAATATTTCGGTGACGGTGCGGACAACTTGAGTGCAACAGGTAAAGGAACGATTTGTAATATGGGTGCGGAAATCGGAGCGACAACATCTTTGTTCTCTTACGATCCAAAAATGTCTGCTTATTTGAAAGCGACGAGCCGTGCTGACGTTGCTGAATTAGCAGATGAAATTATCGACAATTTGCGTCCAGATGCGGAAGTGTACGCTGATCCTACAAAATATTATGACCAATTATTGGAATTGGATTTGAATACATTGGAACCTTATGTAAATGGACCATTTACGCCGGATTTGGCTTGGCCTATTAGCAAATTTGCAGATGCAGTGAAAGCAAACCATTGGCCTGAAAAATTAGAAGTTGGTTTGATTGGTTCTTGTACCAATTCTTCTTACGAAGACATTACGCGTGCCGCATCTATTGCGACACAAGCGATTGACAAAGATTTGGAAACCAAAGCAGAATTTACCATTACTCCAGGTTCTGAGCAAGTTCGCTTCACGATTGAACGTGATGGTTTGTTAGATACTTTTGGAAAAATAGGTGGTGTTGTTTTGGCAAATGCTTGCGGGCCTTGTATTGGTCAATGGGCGCGTCACACAGACGATCCAAACCGCAAAAATTCCATCATTACTTCTTTCAATAGAAACTTCGCAAAACGTAATGACGGCAATCCTGCAACGCACGCTTTTGTTGCATCTCCAGAAGTCGTTACAGCATTTGCGATTTCTGGTTCATTGTTATTTAATCCTTTGACCGATACTTTGAAAAATAAAGATGGTGAAGATGTCAAATTTGAAGAACCAAAAGGGTTTGAATTACCTCCTCACGGATTTGCAGTGGATGATCCTGGCTATCAAGCGCCCGCATCGGACGGAAGTAGCATTCAAGTAATCGTTTCGCCTACAAGTGATCGTTTGCAATTGCTAGAACCTTTCGCAGCTTGGGAAGGAACTGATCTTAAAGGTTTGCGCTTATTGATCAAAGCAAAAGGAAAATGCACAACTGACCACATTTCAATGGCTGGTCCTTGGTTGAAATACCGTGGACATTTGGACAATATTTCTAACAATATGTTGATTGGTGCGACAAATGCTTACAATGGAGAAACAGATCACATCAAAAATGAATTGACTGGCGAATACGGCCCTGTCCCTGCAACAGCTCGTGCGTACAAAGCTGCGAACGTCGGAAGTATCGTCGTTGGTGATGAAAACTATGGTGAAGGTTCTAGCCGTGAACATGCTGCGATGGAACCACGTCATTTGGGTGTGCGTGCGATTTTGGTTAAAAGTTTTGCCCGTATTCACGAAACCAACTTGAAAAAACAAGGTATGTTGGCTTTGACTTTTGCGAACAAAGATGATTACGATAAGATATTGGAAGATGACATTATCGATATTGACGGTTTGCAAACATTTGCGCCAGGAGCTTCCTTGACTATTGAGTTACATCATAAAGATGGCACAACGGAATCTTTTTACGTAAATCACACTTATAATGAACAACAAATCGAATGGTTCAAAGCCGGTGGCGCATTGAACATTATTCGTAAGATGCATGCGAGTGCATAGTTCTTATATAATTTTAAATAGAAAAGCCGATGGTCAATTGACTATCGGCTTCTCTATTTAAAAGCTACATATTTCATTTTCTTTTTTGTTTTTTCATAATAGAAACATACGCTGGAGAATCTATAAATTCTTTAAGCAACACTTTCTTTGATAAATAATCTGGAACTTCATTCAAATGATCCTGTCCATAGCCAATAGTTGATAATAATAAGACTATGACAACTGTTAAAATGGAGTATATTTTGTTTTATCAAGCATAATAGTTATCTCATATTAAAAAAACAACAATTGTTGGTCGCACCTTTCTTCGATATTTTATGTTTGCTTTATAAAAATACAATAATCTAGAAATAACCTTAAAATCATTTTTTGAGCTCTATTACCATGAATTCCATTTTTCATATTGCCATTCCACTAAAAAGTGGTACATTTCATCCGCTTATACACATTAGAGTTTTTTTACATATTTACTAACACAGATGATACATCACAATCTATTGCTCATAATCTCGCTATTTTTTCTGATGGCGTTATTGTATATTATCAGTCAGCGAATCAAGATCTCCTATCCTATCTTTTTGGTTATTGGTGGGTTGATCATTTCTTTTATCCCCAAAATGCCCAATATCAGTGTCAATCCTGATATGGTATTTCTGATTTTTTTACCACCGTTGCTTTTCTCCGCGGCTTGGAACACATCCTGGAACTCTTTTATGAAATGGCGGCGGTCAATATTCCTTCTAGGTTTCGGATTAGTATTTGTCACCTCATTGGCTTTGGCATATTACTCGGTTAATGCACTTCCTGGTTTTACATTGGCATTGGGATTTCTATTGGGAGGAATCATATCTCCTCCGGATGCCGTTGCTGCTGCATCCGTACTCAAAGGAGTCAAAATACCCAAACGCGGATTGACCACACTGGAAGGAGAAAGTTTGGTTAATGATGCCGCTTCGCTAACCGTATTTTCCTTTGCATCGATGGCTATTACAAAGGGGAATTTCGTCGCACAAGATGCCGTTGTCAACTTTTTGGAATTATCGGTCATGGGAATTTTCGTTGGGCTCGTTATTGGACATATTCTCTATTTGGTTCTCCGTTTTTGGGCAAAATCTTCTAGTATTACCACTCCCATCACGTTGATTGCACCTTATTTGATGTACATTATTGCGGAGGAATTACATTGGTCAGGTGTATTGGCAGTTGTCAGTGGAGGTTTGTTCCTTTCCTTTAGATCTAAAGATTTCCTAAACTACCACACTCGTATCCAAACAAAAGAGGTGATGGAAACTATTGATTTTCTTTTGAATGGTTTTGTTTTCATATTGATAGGTTTGGAATTACCTTTTATTATGGATGGGTTAAAAGGCAGTTACGATGTCAAAACTGCCATCAAATACGGTTTGCTTGTTGTCGCTATTGTAATCGTTTTGCGGATTATCATGGTTTATATAATGGAATATGTTCCAAGGTGGCTAAGTCCAACCATTCGCAGGAGAGAGAAAAGTCCCGGCTGGAAATACCCTTTTATAGTTGGTTGGGCAGGAATGAGAGGTGTGGTATCCTTAGCATCTGCCTTATCCATTCCTTTGTATTTGGACGATGGAGTTACACCTTTTCCACAACGTAATCTAATATTATTCATCACCTTCGTTGTCATATTGGTGACACTGGTATTTCAAGGTTTAACGTTACCTATTTTCATTAAATTTTTGAAGGTGGAAGAGATCGATGATTATGTTCCAGATGATGAACAAATAGAGGACATTCGCTATCGCATGGCTTTAAATGCCGTTGAATATTTAGATGAAAACTATAGCGAAGAGATGGAGGAATATGAGTCGATCAGTCGTATAAAAGAACAGTTGTCGAGAAGTGTCGCCGCTACAGACCGTTCAAGAGATCAGGGATCAGAAAGTTTGCAAGTGGGAAAATCCAGAAAATTATATAAAAACATCATGTTGGATCTCATTGCTCAAAGACGTCTTTACCTACGCAAACTAGAAGACGAGAAGAAATACGAAGATTACATCATCCGAGATATTGAGGATAATCTAGATCTAGAGGAAGCCAGACTGAATAAACAATAAATGTGAAGTGATTTATAAATCTCTCAATAGTCCTCCTTTGGGATGGGCATAAGTTTCTAAGAAGGGAATATAGACACGAATGGTACGATTACAGTTTCTCACCTCAGCAATAACTAATTTAATAACCAATATGAGAAAAATAATATTAATAGTCTCTGCCGTTTTAGTTTCCTTGGTAGTGAAAGCTCAAAATGTACAATTTCAAAGCTATGAGGATACCGCTAATTATTTAACAGGGCTGGAGAAAAATAAGAGTGTATATATAGATAAGCCTTTTTCTTTTTTTTATAATGATTTGAGGATTAAGCCTGTTAGAATAATATTCAATTATGGAGGAACGAATCTAAAAGATAAGACAGATTATGGTAGATCTTTGAGATTTTATTTTAATGGTGAGGAAGATTTTTCTAAAAAACATTTCATTATTCTAAATTGGTACACTCATCCTTCATCCGAACAATTATATCCGTTATTGTTTCCTGGAAATGGTAAACCTCAAGATTTGAACGCTATAATTAATCTGTATATGGGGCACGTTCTCCGCGATATTATCGTAAAAGATTATGGTCAAGATGACATGAAGCTAGCTCCTGTCCCAATTGAGCATTAGAATGATTTTTTTTTACATTAGCACTTTGATTTATAAAGTGATTTATCCACTTAATTCTTATCTTATTTTTATAAATTTCTCACTAATCCTCCCTTTGAGGACTAGGAGGCTACACTCGCGCCAGCATAAGCGTAGCGGTGCTGGTGTTTTATGCACACAAGCACCGTTCGTTTCTCACTTATGCTTGCGCGATTGAGAGAAGTGATTTTTACTTAAAACTTACTACATACAACTTATAACTCATTCCCTATCTTTGTCGCCGTTTAAAAATATAACAGCATGCCAAATATTCTGATAATTGATGACGAAAGAGCGATCCGAAAAACCTTGGGAGAAATCCTTTCCTATGAGGGTTACAAGACGATCGAGGCCGAAAACGGTGAAGAAGGATGGGAATATTTTGCGCAGCATAGCAATGTGGACTTGGTGCTTTGCGATATCAAGATGCCCAAAATGGACGGCATCGAGTTTTTGCAAAAGGCAATGGAAAAAAATCCTGATGTTCCGATCATCATGATTAGTGGACATGGCAATATAGAAACGGCGGTCGATGCAGTGAAAAAAGGTGCGTATGATTATATATCCAAACCGCCGGATCTCAACCGAATGTTGATTACGATCCGTAACGCGATCGAAAAAAATACATTAAGCACGGAAACCCGTTCACTCAAGAAAAAGATTGGCAAATCCTACGAAATCGTGGGTGAATCTGCTGCGATCAAACAAATCAAAGATACTATTGACAAAGTTGCCCCAACCGATGCACGTGTATTGATTACAGGTGAAAATGGTAGCGGTAAGGAATTGGTGGCTCGTGAATTATATGCCAAAAGTAACCGTACAGCATCACCTTTGATTGAAGTGAATTGCGCAGCAATACCATCCGAATTGATTGAAAGTGAATTATTTGGACATGAAAAAGGTTCGTTTACATCCGCAGTCAAACAACGTATCGGAAAATTTGAACAAGCAAATGGCGGTACTTTGTTTTTGGATGAGATTGGCGATATGAGCCTGACAGCTCAAGCGAAAGTTTTGCGTGCGTTGCAAGAAGGTAAAATCACCCGTGTCGGTGGCGAAAAAGAAATCAGCGTTGACGTCCGCGTTATTGCGGCGACCAACAAAGATTTGTTGAAAGAAGTTGAAGAGAAAAATTTTCGTTTGGACTTATATCACCGTTTGAGTGTGATATTGATAAAAGTTCCGTCTTTGAATGCACGTGTTGATGATATTCCGTTATTGGTAGATCGTTTTCTGAAATTGATCGCCGAGGAATATGGTCAAAAACCTAAATCTGTAGACACTGATGCGTTGAAAGCCTTACAACAACATAATTGGACAGGTAATATTCGCGAATTGCGCAATGTTATCGAACGTTTGATTATTTTGTCCGGCAAGTCAATCACGGCTTCAGATGTCCAAAAATACGTACTTCCTTAATGGATAATTATTCCAAAAAAGAACTTATAGTAATTGCCGGACCAACTGCGTCCGGCAAAACTGCTTTATCCGTTGAGTTAGCTCAAAAGTTAAACACAGCAATACTTTCGGCTGATTCGCGTCAATGTTTTAAGGAAATGAATATTGGTGTTGCGAAACCGACCGTAGAGGAAATCCAGGGTGTTCCGCATTTCTTCATTGATTCTCATTCTATCCAGGAAGATGTTAATGCGGGCATGTACGAGCAATATGGATTGTCTGTTTTGGAGGATATTTTTAAGGAAAAAAACAAAGCAATATTGGTTGGCGGAACGGGGCTTTACATCAAGGCTTTGTGCGAAGGTTTGGACAATATGCCAACTATCAGCAAAGAAATCCGTGAAAATATCATTGCTCAATACAATGAAAATGGGTTGAGTTGGTTGCAGCAACAAGTCGAACAAAAAGATCCTCAATACTGGAACACTACCGACGAAAAAGAAAATCCGCAACGCCTAATGCGTGCTTTGGAAATCGTCCAAACAACCGGAAAATCTATATTGAATTTTCGCTCCAATACGGAGAAGAAACGTAATTTCGATATCAAGAAGTATGCGATTGAATGGCCACGCGAAATCTTGTATGAACGCATCAATCAGCGTGTAGATCA
>QFOI01000425.1 GCA_003241175.1 Pseudopedobacter saltans | reverse complement strand
CATGAAAATAGTATTGTTGTTAGGCGCATCTGTTGTACTCTGAGAAGTGAAACTCATATTCTTGGGGTTATGGTTAAATGACGGATCGGACTATATAGTCATTATAGTCCGATCGTAATGAATGAAAAGTATTTTAATATTTGTATTCTAACCAGCCATTGGGCGTTTTGATGCTTAATTCTTTTTTGTCCGCATCTTCTACACGACCAATCACTTGGGCTTCGATCCCGAGGTCCTTGGCTATGGCAATCATTTGTGCAGCCGTATTTTCATCCGTAAATATTTCCAAACGTTGTCCCATATTGAACACTTGATACATTTCCTGGTCGTTGGAACCGGAATTTTCTTGTATTAGTTTGAATATTGGAGGAACGGGCAGCATGTTGTCTTTAATGATATGGAAATTCTTTGGAAGGTATTTCATACACTTGGTCTGGCCGCCACCGCTGCAATGAATCACTCCATAGACATGGTCGAAATGCTCGTCCAATATGCATTTCATTAAAGGAGCGTAAGTCCTCGTAGGAGAAAGTAAAAGTTTGCCTATTGTAATTTCTTTTCCATCAATAGTCAACGTGTCCGTCAATTTTTGTTTACCAATATAGACAACATCATTGTCTAAAGTAGGTTCCCAAGTTTCGGGATATTTTTCCGCATATAGTTTGGACAACACATCATGGCGAGCACTAGTCAGCCCATTGCTGCCAAGTCCACTGTTGTATTCTGTTTCGTAAACAGCTTGTCCTGCACTTGAAAATCCAACAATCACATTGCCGGCAGCTATTTTTTCATTGGAAATGATTTTGCTTTTGGGCCAACGTGCTGTCATTGTTCCGTTAACGGCGATTGTACGAACTACATCACCAACATCGGCAGTTTCCCCACCCAAATAATGTATCTGAACACCATATTGGGACAGATCTTCAAAAAATTCCTGCGTGCCATTAATGACTTCTTTGATGACATCACCGTTAATGATGAGTTTGTTGCGGTCAATAGTGGAAGAAAACAAAAGATTGTCATAGATCCCAACACAAAGAAGGTCGTCCAAATTCATCGCCACAGCATCTTTTGAAATGCCTTTCCATACACTGATGTCACCTGTTTCTTTCCAATATAGGTACGCCAATATACTTTTGGTGCCTGCGCCATCCGCATGCGTGATATTGATATGGTCATCCGAACCGCCTAAAAAGTCAGGATACATTTTGCAAAATGCATATGGATAAAGACCTTGATCCAGCTTTTCGATAGCTGCGTGTACTTCTTCTTTCTGTGCAGATACGCCTCTTTTGGTATATAATGACATCGGAATTATTGTTATGAATGATAAGTTTGGGTTCAGACGATTTAAATCATCAAATTGTCAAAACCTCCTTTCGGCTGCAAATGTAAAGATAGAATTCGCAAAATATAGATAATTTGCAGCCTTGTTAGGGATTGGATTTATATTTGTTTTACTATGAGGGTTTTTAGAGATACGGATCAATTACCCGAATTCAACAATTCGGTGGTGACAATAGGTACATTTGACGGTGTTCATTTGGGACACCAGAAGATTATTGCGCAGATGAAAAAAGAAGCCGATAGAATCGGCGGAGAGACCGTCATTATTACGTTTTTTCCTCATCCAAGAAAAGTGGTCAAGGAAGGATCGCCTGCGGTTCTGATATTGACAACGCTTGCCGAAAAGATCAGTTTGCTTGATTCTTATGGTGTAGACAACGTGGTGGTGGTTGCATTTGACGAGAAATTTTCCAACCAATCCGCTAGCCAATATATAGAAGATTTTTTATGGAAAAAATTTCGCCCCAAATGTGTAATTATTGGCTATGACCATCGATTTGGACATGGTAGAATGGGTGATTACAAATTATTGGAAAGCTATGGTAACTCACTAGGATTTGAAGTGAAAGAAATTCCCCAACAAGTCCAAAATGAAATATCCATCAGTTCTACCAAAATACGTGAAGCACTTCTAAAAGGTGATATCAAAACGGCGGATAATTGTTTGGGACATCCTTACTTTTTTGAGGGAATGGTCATCAAAGGCAATCAACTCGGTCGTACAATTGGTTTTCCGACTGCCAATCTGGATACAGGCGATCCCGAAAAACTCGTTCCTGAGAATGGCGTCTATGCCGTTAAAGTTGGCCTAAATGGAAAACAATATTTGGGAATGATGAACATAGGTATACGTCCAACTGTGGGTGGCACATCTAGAACGATAGAGGTTAATATATTGGATTTCGATAAAGATATTTATGGAGAAACCTTGAAAATAGATGTCATCGCCTATCTGCGTGGTGAACAAAAATTTGCGGGTTTGGATGCATTGAAAAGCCAACTAGCAAAGGATAGAGAATCCGTAAGGCTGCTCTTGGATTGAAAGTTACTTTCTAATAATTAAAGTTTCGAAATGAAAATACTTATTGCAGCATTTTTTATGTTTTTAATTATAAATGATGGATTTTCTCAACAGATTCCATCTTATGATAGCAGTAAGTTGAGTCCTTTGGTTCTCATGGTTGTGAACCGATTAGATACTTTGTCAACAGACTCTTTAAACCAAGCATTTCATGATGTTTCATACCAACAACATCATGAACGAGATTTTGATCTTCTAAAGAAACGTGGGAGTGAAACTGAACTACTTGAACTCACTAATCATTCAAATCCATACATTAGAATCAATGCATTTCAAGGATTATTATTTAGACATTTTGTAAGTGTTGAGAATGTGTTGAAAAATCATTTAAAGGATACTGGAATTGTGATTTTACAATCTAAAGATGGTGGGTGCATATATACCAGAATGGAAATTATTGATGCGATGTTCCACTCAGTGTTTGAATATAAACAGTATGAAAAATATACAGATAATTCATTTATGGATTCGGAAATGCTAAATCGAATATTCACATTAGAAGAAAAATATTTAAAAGAAAGGAAAGAAAGGAAAAAAAGTGAATAAGACTTTTTTTGTTATTAGATAATATTCCTTGCCAATTCCTGCAATATGGTTTTCGTGGATTCAAAACTATAAGGATGCATGGATTGCCCTACCCAAATATTGACAAGTTCTGCATTTTCTTTTTCGCGAGCCATGACACGAAAACTTTTAGTCAATATGTTTTGGTAAGGATAGGGGAGAAGATAAGTGGATTCTTCGAAATGATGCATGAATGTATTGTAGATGCCTCTTGCATATTTACCCGAAAAACTTTTAGTTAAGACGATTTC
>QFOI01000424.1 GCA_003241175.1 Pseudopedobacter saltans | reverse complement strand
CTTACCAACATAATGTTGAGTTCTGCACCTTCACCCGCTAGTCCGTAAAAGTCAACCACGTCACGGTATAGGCACGCATTGTTATCAGCGGTAATACCTAGTTCCGACAATCCGTCCAAGTCAAATATTTGTTTGGGTTCGGACAATGCCATCTTGCCGTCAACGGCCGTCCCTGTACTGATAAGTACAATGCAGGCATCGTCGGTAGGATCGACACGGTTTAGGTTTCCGTTACTGCGTTGTATGTTGATTCTTCCCATTTCTAATGATGATTTATGAGTGATGATTTATGAGTGAATTAAGACTTATAACTCATCACTCATAACTTTTAATTTAAATCGTGTGTTGGTGGTAGCTTTTCAGTGATCCGTAGCCTAACGTTTTTTGATGTGCATCCGCATCACGTTTACCACTATCCAAAAAAACTTGTTTGTCGGAGGTCAAGTGGAACACCTTGTTTTGAGGATATAATTTTTTATAACGTGCAATCAATGCTTCGTCTTCGTAATCAACCTGTGGTTCAATTTCATCATCTTTAACGGTTTCGACATTAATGGAATTGGTATTTTCCTGCCCTTCCTGCGTTGTACTTTCTGCATTCGGCGTTTCGCTTTCAGGTGATCCACCTTCTTGATTCACATTTTCCACTATTGGATTTTCAAGCGTTGCGTTTTCCGTAATGGTTGGCGTTGTGCTTTCCGCATTCGGCGTTTCGCTTACTTGATTATTTTTTGCACTAGTGTTTTGAGCTTTTGCCATAGGTTAAACTTTTTTACAACAAAGAATATGGCGGAAAGGATCAGAAGGAAAACCACTAAACCTTTTACCCAACCGCCATAGGATGTTGAGGTGTTTTTATTTGATTGTTCGTTGATGATAACGGCCTTGGTATTGGATTTCAAGTCTGTACCTTGGCTTTGGCTACCTTCGTTTATGGTGGTTTCATTGCCGTTTTGCGGCTTGCTAATAGCTTTTATCTGTGTTTTTATTCCGGTTGGTGAGGGTAGTATCCCTATTGTTATTTTGATACCGTTGCTTTCCAACGAATCCAAAAGAACCACACCTGCCTTGCCTTTTATGGAATCGGGAATGTCAAAATACAGGGAACCTTTGAGCGTGTCACCATAGTAGAGCGTTTTGGTAGTGGTGTTTTTCCACTTATAGGAAGATGTGTCAACCAAGTGCGTTTGCTGCTCAGTGGACTGTTCGCTTCGTTCCATCGATTTGTTCACCTTACGGGAACATGCCGACAACAACAAAACCATACCTATGACACATAACTTGTTACTCATATACTCAAAAGATTCCGGTTATTTTATCCTTGATCTTGACGATCCAAGCGGTCTTGTCCTTTCCGGTAATCACGCTTAGGTTTTCAAAAATGGACAATAGGTTTTCAAAGAAAATCTGCGTCACCAAAAACAGTTGCAACCATTCAAATAGTTCGGCCATGAAATGCTTGCCGTGGTTGACGTAACTATTGGAAATCCAAAAAGGAACGGCGATCAAAACCATGTAGTAAAATGCTTTGAACGTGAATCGGCTTAGCTTGCTGCTTTGGAATTTCTCACCTTTGATGCTGCTTGCCTTGATTCCGCTCCATAGTTCCAATGCCATGATCAGGATAAACCCGATAAAGGCCATTGCATCCAATCCAAACAGTTTGTCGATGGCACTGATTGCCGTGCTTAGCGATATGGAGACCATTGCCAGTTGATATTTTCCCGATGGAAAAAGACTTAACCATAAGTCCTTTACACTATCGTAATGGAAAGTTTTTAATATTTTGATAAATGCATTCATGGCTTTGATTAGAAGCTGAACCCTTCCCGCCGTAGCGGGAGGGACAGCCGTTTATGATGCTCCTTGCTAGCCAACGCACGCTTTTGGAAGTTGAACACGTCACCTTTGTGGCTTGGTGATTTCAGTTGGTAGAAGAAATCAGCCGTTCCATCCGCAACCATAACTTCACTTCCAACGAATACGAAAGAACTACGTTTATGGATGGCAGGATCAAACGCTACTCCGTATGCCGCTTTTTGACTAGTTGCGTTGATATAGTTTGGCGTTTTGGAATAGTTCCAAATTTTGAAGCCATAGAACATATCACCGGGTTGCGCCAACATGGCTTTATACAACACTTTGTCTTCCTTGCTAATCTTCGCCATGTGGTTAGGGCAAAGAACCAAGTTCAAATCATCCGTTTGGTCTGCATTACCATAAGCGGTTTGCATATCAATGATGGCATCGATGATGCTATCTGCCGCATCCAAATTGATAATTGTATTGAATTTGGAAGCATCTGCAACCTGAGGCGAATACATGAATGCCGCATCCATGCCCAATTTTTTAGCCAAAACCTTTTTGTGCTTGTTTAGGTACAATTGGTATTGATTGTACTTCTGTTCAACTTGGACGGCGTTACGCACAACGGTGCTAGTTGTATCATAGGTTTTAAGGGACAATTTCAATGGGAAATCTGATGCGTCTACTTCCGCAATTGGATATATGGTATTGTCCACTAAAACGTCAGGATCTGCACCCGCTTCTGCTAAGTTGATGGCATCGGCATCCACCAAGGCACTCATATCGGTTGCACCTTTCAAAAAGGAGTTGTCGGGATAAGGATTTTCCAAAACATCCGCAATCCAAACCTCTGCGGCAAGGCCTTCAAAGAAAGCTGCACCGTTGCATTGGTGTTTGACATAGCCAATCGTTACACCAATGGCGTTGACACCTAGCGCACCCAAAGCAGGGTTAAAGTGGAAAAAAGAAGCAATCAAAAATCCAACTAGACAGTTGAACAATATTGCGATAATGAATTTTTTGTTTTTCATAGTTATAATTAAAAAGGTGTTTTTACTATAGGTTAATCGTGTTTCATAGGTTAACAACGGCTAAGGGTTGTAGCGTACGCCATTGGCGTATGCTTTAACCAATTGGTCGTATTTTTCAGGTTCTTCTTTTTTGATGCGTGCCAATTCTACAGGGTTGGTTTTACGCAACTGGTCAAAACTCATTTCCTTTTCTACCTTAGTACCTTGCTTTCTGATCAAGTCGGAGACCTTGACATCTTTATGCAACTTTACAGTGTCGGACTGTATAGGCTCAGCAGTAGCCGCAATATTTTCAGCTTTGCATTTTTCGGCAAATTTTATGGCATGTTCGGGATTGGCTTTACTAAGGATTACATAGGTTTCCTTTTGGCTTTCTTCTAATCCTTCACCTGCTTTGGCAAGTACGTTTTCTGCAATGGTTTCAGCATTTTTTTTGGCAAGTTGTACTTTCCCCAATTCTGCTAAGATTTCGCTTTCGGTAGCATTTTCAGACAATCCCAATTTTAAAGCGATGGATTTCATGTCGATTTCTTTTTTTAATGACGGAACGATATTGTTCTGAGCGTTGGCGTTCAGCGTGATTACATTGCCATCTTTCTTTAAGGCGATGCATGCAGTATTGGCAGGAAGCGGAGTGATAGAGACCTCAAATATTTGACACTTTTCAAGCGTTGGGCTTGTTTGCCCAGCCGTCAATTGTAAAGGGTCATCGTTCCATTGATAAGGATCAGCACCAAAGGATGCACCCTTGATGTCACCGTTTTCAATCTTTCTGACATATTCCTTTTCCCGATCGTCTGCACCTTCAATTACGACATCACCCAATAGTCTGTTATTCTCAACACGGAAGTTTTCCCAGTGTCCAATGGGTGTTTCCCATGTGCGATGGTCATAAAAAGCAGGGCAATTCACTTTCGCAATGGAAAGATCAATACCGCTTGTTTTTGTAACAAAGCCATGACTGTTTACCGTTTCGTCTGAAATAACAAATGTCTTCTTGAATGCCATGTAATCTCGTTGATTGCTTTTGTGAATGCAAAGTTCAGACGGTTTGTAACGGTTGTGAAATCGTGGTTTCTTATAGTGTCAAAAAGTTTACCTATAAGGTAAGATTTTTGCACCTTATAGAAACTGCAAAAAGCCCATGCCTATTATAGTGTAGAACTTTGCACTAGAAAAACACCGAACGGATGGGCAAGAAAAAAACGGAAGAATTTGACAAGGCATACGATCTCTTTTGCAATACGGAATTGACGCAAAAAGAGATATGCAAAATCGTGGACGTGTCACCGCAACAACTATCAAAATGGGTGAAGGAAAACAATTGGGATCTCGACAAGACAGCATCACAAGTGACCGTCAACCAGTTGATCCGAGAATTCTACCACAACATTGCCCTGATCAACAAAACGGCAAAAGATGCCAAGCGTCCGTTGGATGCGTCCGAAACGGATCAAATCATCAAGCTGACCAATAGCATCAATAGTTTGAAGCGAAAATTCAACCTGTCCAACTATCATGGTGTATTACGTGAATTCCTAGAGTGGGAAATGAAGGTAGACCATGAGAAAGCGAAAGCCTTCGCACCTGAAATGTTCGAATTCTTAAAACAAAAAGCCGACGAACTCAATGCTGCATAAACCCGGTGATAAAAAGTTACTCATAGATTTTCAGGACTTGTGCGACATGATCAAGTCTTCTAATCCTATTGACCGAAACGAAGGAAGCAAGGAAAAGCGTGAACGTATTGATGGGCTTTTAGCTAATCCGATTGCTTTTGCCTACTACTATTACCAAGATTATGCATATGCGCCATTCTCGAAAAACCACGAAAGGACAATGCAGGAAATATTGGACAATCCAAATAATATCTTTTTGGAACAAATGTTTCGTGGATTTGGAAAGTCTGTTGTTTTTGGGTTAATCATTCCTTCGATTCTAAAATTTAGAGGTGAACTAAACGGAATGATGTTGGGTTCACTCAACAATGATTTGGCATGTGAAAGATTGGCAGACATACAAGCCAACTTAATGCACAATCCTCGCATCATCAATGATTTTGGCGAACAATATAGTTATGGCAATTGGGAAGATGGCGCATTCAAAACCAAGGATGATATTGGCTTTTATGCATTCGGTAAAGAACAAAGTCCACGTGGTACACGCTTCCAATGGAAACGCCCCAACTATGGATTGATTGACGATCTGAATAGTGCAAGGCAATTGAAAAATCCTGCTATCGCTTTGGAAGATAAACGTTGGGTTTTGGACGAATTCAAACCCGCACTATGGACAC
>QFOI01000423.1 GCA_003241175.1 Pseudopedobacter saltans | reverse complement strand
CTATGCGGATTTGGATGTCAAAAAATATCCTCAACCAGAAGGAATGGCATTTGATAATAAAGGAAATCTTTGGATAGCTAGTGAAGCAGGAAATAAAAAATATGGAAAGCTTTACAAAATTGAAAGAAACTAAATGAAAAAATTTTTACTACTTATTGGAATACTGACTATTGTCGGAAAAATCAGTGCACAAACCGATTCGGTACTAGCTCGTATTATATTCATAGGTGACGCTGGCGAACTTGACCAACAACAAAAGTTACTCATACCAGATGCCGCCAACAAAATAATTAAAGGGAAAACAACCGTTATGTTTCTTGGGGACAACATATATCCTCATGGAATGGGACTGGCCGGAAGCCCAGAAGAATCAACAACACAGGAAATACTTCGTTCTCAATTTGCACCTATGCGTCAAGCTGGTGCGCCTGTTTATTTTATTCCCGGCAACCACGATTGGGACAGAATGGGGCCTTTGGGTTTAGCTAAAGTCAAAGCTCAATCTGATTTTTTAGCAGAACAAAATGACTCCCTACTAAAAATGTTACCAGGAGATGGATGTCCTGATCCGGTAGCTATAAACATTTCTGATAGTTTGGTTATTATTGCGATGGATAGTGAGTGGTGGTTATTTCCCTATGACAAAAAAAATGAAGGTGCTGACTGTAATTGCACCACGGACAGAGGAGTCATAAGAGCACTAGAAGAATTGATGTACCAAAATAGAAACAAAATCATACTTCTAGCGACGCATCATCCTTTCCAAAGTTATGGCACACATGGAGGTTATTATTCTTGGCAAGACCATATTTTTCCATTGAAAGCCGTCAATAAAAACCTTTACATTCCTTTACCAGTAATAGGATCACTATATCCTTTTCTCAGAAGTACATTTACCAATCCAGAAGATCTTAGGCATCCACTATACCAAAGCATGATCAAAAGTGTGGACGATGTATTCAAACAAACCAGTAACTATATTCACATATCAGGTCATGAACATGGTTTACAATTTATCAAGAACGACAAAACACATCAGATTCAGATTGTGAGTGGTGGCGGAGCCAAACAAAACTATACTATAAAAGGAAAGAACTCTCTCTTTGGAAAAGAAGACCAAGGATATGTGGTTTCGGATCTTCTTCCCAATAACAAATTGCGATTTACTTTCTTCTCTTACAACAATGGGCAATATCAACAAGCATTTCAATATGTGTGGGATCAATACAAACCAGTAACAACGTTTGAACAACCAAAATATGATCCTATATCAAACAAGGATAGTATAGTCGGTGCGGCAAGACCTTCCTACAACGAAGTGAATGGTTTTCATAAATTTTTGTTTGGGAAAAACTATCGTAAAGAATGGGCGCAGGAAACAAAACTTCCCGTATTACAAATAGACAGCATACAAGGAGGTCTTGCGCCAGAACAACTCGGTGGTGGATATCAGTCTACTTCCTTGCGTCTTATCAATAGTGATGCAAAAGAATATACATTGCGTCTAATTGAAAAAAGTGTTGACAAGGTAGTACCGGAACCTTTCAGTGGAACATTTGTCAATAACTGGCTTGACGACGCCACTAGCGCGCAACATCCTTATTCGGCCCTGATGGTACCTCCTATTGCTAATGCCATCAAAGTTTCACACGCAAGTCCTAAAGTTGGTATTGTCATTCCCTCAACAGCATTAGGCATGTACAATTCATTGTACTATAAGAAAATTGCCCTATTGGAGGAAAGAGAACCATTGGGCAAATCCGACAACACAGAAAAAGCATTAAAAAAATTGCAGGACGACAACGACAATACTTTTGATGCAGAAATTTTTTCTAAAGCTCGAATGCTCGATCTTTTATTAGGAGATTGGGATAGACATGGAGACCAATGGCGTTTCTTTAATCAGGCGGATAAGAAAAAAGACAAAAACTATATCATAGTCCCTAGAGATCGTGATATGGTACTTAACAAAACCGAAGGTTTGATTCCTAGAATAGCAAAACATTACATCATAATGCCTCATGTGCCAGGATTTAAAAGCGATCTCATGAATGGCTCGAACTATTATTTTTACAAATCAGCGTTCTTAAACGCGCATCCTGCAAGCCAGATTTCCTATGAGAAATGGATCGAATTAGCCAAAGAAGTCCAGTCTAGCATAACAGACTCTGTATTGATAGAGTCATTGCACCAAATGCCAAAAGAGATATATAACGTTCGATTTGATGAATTGCTTTCAGATCTGAAAAACAGAAGAGACCAACTTTTAAAAGCAGCAGAAAAATATTATTTTTTCGCCAACAATATAGTGGACATCCATCTTAGCGACAAACATGAATCTGTAGATATTAAAGATTTGGATGATAAGGACGCCCTACAAATAACAGTCAGAAAAATCAATAAAAACGGCATTTTAAAAGACACATTGATATACAAAACATATCCCTACAATACCACAAAAGAAATTCGTTTATATCTTGGTAAAGGAGATGATAGCATTCGTATTCAAAACAAAAATTCTCATGTAAAACTAAGATTGATTGGAGGAAAAGGTGAAAAAACCTACAATATTGTAGAATCAAAAAATCCTATTGCACTATATGACCGAAAAATCGAAAACTATATTGGTCCAGATGCTGGAAAACTAAGGACACACATTAGAAAAGACAGTGCAAATACGGCTTTTCAAGCGACCAACCTTTACAATTCCTACCTACCACTCATCACGGGAAAATACAATACCGATGATGGGATTTTTCTTGGATTAGGTATTCGTTACACGGGACAAAGAGGATTCCGAAAATCACCTTACACATCTTTACAACAGGTTATGCTATCGCATTCTTTTGCGACAAAAGCATTCAACATCAACTATAAAGGCGAATGGATTCAGGCTTTTGGAAAGGCTGATTTCACCATGAATGCCAACATAATGGCACCCGACAATACCCAAAACTTCTTTGGTAGAGGAAACGAATCCGTTTTAGACAAAACTGGTAATTTCAAGCGATATTATCGAGCAAGGTTCAACTTATTTGAATTCCAACCTGCCATTCGATGGAGAAGCCTTAAGAACTCCTCTTTGAGTATTGGGCCATCCTTCCAATATTACCACATGGACCAAAAAGAGAATGACGGACGTTTTATACTTAATACGGGTCAGATCAACAGTTATGACAGTGCCAATATACTCAAGGACAAATCCCATATGGGTGTACAAGCCATTTACCAATTTGACGGGCGTAACAATAAAATCCTACCAGCTTGGGGATCCATG
>QFOI01000422.1 GCA_003241175.1 Pseudopedobacter saltans | reverse complement strand
AATATGGGAATGGTGAATAAGAATAAATATGGAAATATTGCCATCAAGTTAAAAACGCCCGATATTTTCAACTACAAGATGGAAATTTATGCTTTGGAAGGTGATAAAATCCTGTTTTCCATTAAGAGGTTTGAAAGTGACTCTTTAGTATTGGACAGAAGCTCTTTTTTGCGTAAGGGAAGATACAGGTACAAGCTGTTTTATGACGGAAAAGAAAAGGAATCGGGATATTTAGATATTACTCAATAAAACTAACATTTGTTAACGGATTTTTTAAAAAAATTAGCAATTTTGTTGTAATTTATTACCTTTGCGGCGCACTATATTTAGCAATTAATTAAGATTCCTCTCGTTATCTGGATTCTTTAATTGAGAAAAAACAATACATATGGCAAGTCAAGCAGGCAATAAAAAAGTCGTTATTATTGGAGGAGGTTTTGGCGGTGTGGCTTTGATAAAGAAATTGATTAAAAAGAATTTCGATATCACCTTAGTAGATGCACACAACTATCATCAGTTTCAACCTTTATTTTATCAAGTAGCTTCAGGAAGATTAGGCCCATCCACTATCTCAACTTCTTTACGTAAATTATTTTCAGGCAAAGACAATTTTCACTTTCGTTTAGGTAAAGTGGCGAATATTGATGTCAACGCGAAAGTGGTGAAGCTGGAAAATGATTCTTCTCTTAATTACGATTACTTAGTTATTGCTACGGGTTGTACCAACAACTATTTTGGTAATGCCAATGTAGCTAAGAATTCCTATGGAATGAAGAGTACACCTCAGGCAAATGCTTTAAGAAACAGGATTTTGCTTAATCTGGAAGAAGTTTATTTTGCTTCTGCTGAGGACAAAGAACTATATGAAAATATTGTCATTGTAGGTGCCGGACCAACAGGGGTTGAAACCGCGGGTGCCATTGCGGAACTAAAAAGCAAAATTTTACCTAAAGAATATCCCGATCACGATTTTTCCAAAATAAAAATTTCCATTATTGAAGGAACTCCTTTTGTATTGGGGCCAATGAGTGAGAAAGCGCGTAAATATTCTCGCAAATATTTGGAAGAACTGGGTGTTAATGTATTGACGGAAAGGATGGTGACGGATTATGACGGTCATACACTAACCCTGAAAGACGGATTGTCCATCAAAACCAATCTTGTTGTATGGTCTGCCGGAGTCATTGGTAATGTACCTAATGGTATTCCTAAAGAAGTGGTACAACGTGGTGCACGTATCTCTGTGGATGAATTTCATCAAGTAACAGGTTTGGATGGTGTGTACGCTATCGGTGACGTTTCTTCCATGGTTACGGATGCCAATCCTCGTGGTTATGCTCAATTGGGTAACGTAGCAATTAAGCAAGGTATAAGTTTGGCTAATGTATTGGATGCTGTCCAATCAGGCAAACAACCCAAAAAATTCACCTACTCAAGCCCAGGAACAATGGCGACTGTTGGTAAGTGGAAAGCTGTGGTTGATTTGCCTTGGTTTAGTTTCGCCGGACCATTTGCTTGGTTGACTTGGATGGTTGTGCATTTGGCTTTAGTGTATACATGGAGAAATAGGTTTGTTATTTTCAATAACTGGATTATCAGTTTCTTTGCCAATAACTCTTATCTACGTCAGATATTATTGCCGACAACAGCGGATATTGAAGCAAGCACCAAATACCCCGAGCAAGAATAAGAAAGTACTATTTTTATAAATAAAAGAGGTTGCACTTGCAACCTCTTTTTCATTTTGTATATTTGGTTTTAATAGTATGGGAAATATAGAAACCGCTAGTTTTGATGTGATGACTGTTCCTTTGAAAGGTAGCAACCTTATTGA
The DNA here is from genome assembly GCA_003241175.1 of Pseudopedobacter saltans. Taxonomy (GTDB): domain Bacteria; phylum Bacteroidota; class Bacteroidia; order Chitinophagales; family Chitinophagaceae; genus Rhizosphaericola. The sequence continues at coordinate 1,445 of QFOI01000422.1, read as the reverse complement.
AGCTAGTGCTGGAACAGGTAAGACTTTTTCGATAGCGGTAATGATATTGCGTTTAATATTGCGTCAATACTCGACGGCGACAACTCTCGTAAAAGAAGATACAACCCCATTATATATCAATCAACTATTGGTGGTTACTTTTACTACGTCTGCTGTTGCGGAATTGGAAGACCGTGTAAGGAAATATATTTACATCGCGGAGAAATATATCTCGTCAAAAGCAGAAACCAAGATGCAGACAGCATCGGAATTTCCTTTTATCGTATCCATTGTAGAATTGGCTTTGTTGAATGGCGACAAAGTACAAATTGAAAGAACGCTCAAAGATAATTTACTCTTATTGGATGAGGTAAATATCATGACGATACATAGTTTCTGTCAGTCTACCTTGAATGAGTTTGCTATTGAAACTAGGCAATTGTTTGGTATTTCCTTGTTTACAGATACAGATAACCTATTAGAAACTGAAATCAACAAGTTCTGGCGTAAGTATATTACAACTTTAGATACATTTATTCTTCGTGGATTGGATTTGGAGAAAACAAAAAAGAATTTGAAGGAGGTGGTTAAGTATCATTTAGACGGGAAATATTATGCATATTATGAACCGTCCAAAAATTATAGTGAGATAGACTCGTCAGAAATGTGGTCAAATATTAGTGATCGCGTATATGAAGAAAAAGAGTCTGGCTTATTGACGATAGAAACGATGCTGACGGATGTTACTGTTAAAAAGGCAATAGAAAACAGCTCTGCAACAAAAAGAACCAAGGATAAGTATATTAGTGTTTTGTCTGATACCAAAGCTTTTATTGATGTATATGCGGAAGATGGAGGAAAATATTCTTCTACAAAAGCCAAAACTAGTTTGCCGGAATCTTTAAAGTTATTATTGGATGCTTACATAACTAAATACTACAACGTAGAGGATTATATTCAAAGGCTTTTCTTTATTGACATTAACAACTTGGCGATACAAGAAATAACAAAAGGTTATTTTCATTTTTTGTCAGCCAATAATTTTATGACTTATGATGATCTTATTGACAAGTTGCATACGGCTATAAAATCATCGTCTTCTGAACGTTTAAAAGAAAAGTTGAACGACAAATACAAAGCTGTATTTGTCGATGAGTTTCAAGATACGGATAAAAAGCAATATGAAATATTTTACGAGACTTTTGCCTCGAATAGTATTTTATTCTTGATTGGAGATCCCAAACAAAGTATATATGGTTGGCGTAAGGCTGATTTGTTGACTTATTTCAAAGCTCGTTCTCAAGTGGATAAAGTCTACCACATGAACGTTAATTACCGCTCTTCCGAGTCGGCAGTATCGGCAATGAATCGTTTCTTCAAACCTGTTCAGGATTTTGATACTTTTTTGTATAACGATCAAGTAGATGGTATTAATTACATGCCAGTTGAAACTCCTACCAATTCTT
>QFOI01000421.1 GCA_003241175.1 Pseudopedobacter saltans | reverse complement strand
ATCCTTCAGACAACGCCATATTGTATGCCATTACCACATCATCCGGAAACAAAGGCGCTCTTGTGGATGCTTATGGTACTTATGCCGACGAATCCACCGAGGATTTTTTCAAACAAGTATCTCAGATATCGAAAAAAATAAAAGAATAAAAAGAGTTTTTGAAAAGAATCCAACAAAACCCTTTTTTTAACAGAAAAAGTGAATAAAGCAGTACATTTTCCAACTATAAAACACAAACAAAAAATTGTTCAAAGTATTGGGAATTCTAACATTTTTTTAAAGGTTTAGCCAATGAATTGTTACCGTTTTATTAAAATGATAAGTTTTGTTTAAAACCTTATGGAATGCCCAAATATTCTATATATCTTTGCAGTAAGTAGTCAATTTTCTCATAAGCAGTTAGTTTTAGTTTGCGGCTCCGATTTCCATCGGAGCCTATTTTTTTGTAGGTATGTCAAATAAATAAAGGTTCTCTACTCGATAACATTTGTTATCTAAATTTCTATTTAATTTTGTGTTTTATACAGGAGTTATTATGATTGATTTAAGTTCGTTTGATCCTAATGCAGCAGGTAATCCACAATCTAACATTTTTGGGTTGCCATTTACCGAAGACAATGCTCGCTTGATTATACAGCCCGTGCCTTGGGAGGCTACGGTCAATATATATCCAGGAACTGCCCGATGCATCAGTAGCATCGTTAGGCACAGTGTGCACATAGACCTTTTTTGGAAGGAGCATCCCGACCTCTGGAAACAAGGTATTTTCATACGCGAAACCAATCAGAAAATATTACTGAAAAGTGATTATTTGAGGAAAGAAGCGGAATTGCTTGTTGGATATACGTGTTGCGGAAAAGCACTTTGCGACAATGACTTCATGCAAAAAAACCTTAAAGAAATCAATTGCGGGGGTGCTTATCTCAATACTTGGGTGTACGATCACACAAAAGACATTATCGAAAAGGGTAAACTAGCCGCATTACTTGGCGGAGACCATAGTATCTCTCAGGGCATGGTACAGGCATTATCCGAAAAATACAACGATTTTGGAATACTCCAGATTGATGCCCATTGCGAACTACGTAAAAGCTACGAAGGCTTCGTTTACTCGCACGCCTGTGTGATGCGCAACATATTGGATAAGATCCCACAAGTGACCAAACTTGTACAGGTTGGCACTCGTGAATTCTGTGAAGAAGAGTACAACTATTTGAAGGAAAACTCAGGAAGGATCAAAACTTTCTTCGATGAGGACTTAAAAGAGGAACAATACAATGGAAAAAGCTGGTACGAAATTTCCAAATCCATTGTGGATGCCCTTCCGCAATATGTCTACCTCTCATTCGATATTGACGGACTCAAGCCTTACTATTGCCCAAGTGCCAATTCCCCAGTCGTTGGAGGTCTTGAATATGACCAACTTAAGACTATTTTTAAACTCATGAAGCAACAAGGGAAAACCATTATTGGATTTGATCTTTGCCAAGTTGGGAATGGTCGCGTAGGTACAGATGCACAGGTTGGATCCTATATTCTATGGGATTTGTGTAATCAATTTTTACACAGCAATTCATAAGACTTAATGGATAAAAATTTCGAATACGTCGTCACACTCAGAAGAAACACCGTCAAGCCTATCAATATTGTCTGTCATATGCTAATGCTACTCTCATTGGCGGCATTTACTTATGCGCTTACAAAGGAATGGCAATATGGCATTAAAGATGATTACAGATTGATGGCAGTCACACTTTTCTCGTTTGTTTGGTGGATGTTGATTGTATTTGGGAAAAAACGCAAACCGTATTTCCGTATTGGTTTTTTCATTGTTGCTATTGGTTGGTTTTTCGAACCCATGCATAAAATTTATATTAGCATATTCTATATTCTAGCCGCGCTTTTGGAAAAACAGGTAAAATTTCCCGCAGAAATCGGCATCGATGAAGAAGGTATTCTTTTCAATACACTGCCCAAAAAACATTACGCTTGGAGAGAAATACGAAACGTTGTTATAAAAGACAATTTGTTAACAATCGATTTTAAAAGCAACAAACTTTTGCAAAAAGAAGTTTCGGACGACGTTCCTTATATGATGGAACAAGAGTTTAATGCTTATTGTAAAGGGAAATTAAGTTGAAAAGGACATCATCAATAAGAAGCATTATAATCTGAAATTTATCAGTTCCTAATTTCGATTTACCTTTGCAGCATGCAATTAAGACATTCTCCTTTTTTAATGTATTCGGATGGACAAGGTAATATTTATGAAGACCAAACTTTATACACGGTTGGTCGTGAGGGCTGGGACGCGTTTGAAGTTCCATTAGAAGATTGGATTGAATTACCTGATGGTGGCAATTTGTACGAATTACCAGGTCGTCGAGGCATCGGAATTGATGTAAAAACGGGAGAAATGCGCCTTTGCGAAAAAGGTTGGGCTGTTGCGGCGTTCATTCCACCGGCGCATACAGGTTTATTTTTGGCTGCGTACGAAACGATCGAAGACGCACCAACTTTGCCATTGTTTTGTTATACGGCAGCAGGTTGGTACAATGAAAAATATTATGTTCCCGCAGTTCGTATTGAGCAAGACATTCGCCAAGAATGTGCTGGTTACGATGCCGAATTAGTACAGGAAGGTTCCCAATATCTAAAAGAAAAATATCCCAATAACCGATTGGTTCAGCATTTAATGGACAATTGTGTGGACGCGTACGAATGTCCTGCCGCACGTAATTTTGCGTTAAGTCGTTGGGAATGTCCGATTCCGTCCTCTCCTGCTTGTAATGCGAATTGTATCGGCTGTATTTCTTTCCAACCAGAAGAGGAAACAATCGTTTCGACGCAAGATCGTCTAACATTCAAACCTACAGCGGAAGAAATTATTGAATATACCGTACCTCATTTGGAAAATGCACCTTATCCAATTGTAAGTTTCGGACAAGGTTGCGAGGGCGAACCATTACTCATGTGGGAAACCATTCGCGAATCCATCATTGCCATTCGTAGCAAAACGGATAAGGGAAGTATCAATATCAACACCAACGGTTCCAAACCTGATGCAGTGAAAAAGTTGTGCGAAGTGGGTTTGGATAGTATACGTGTGAGTTTAAATTCTGCACAAAAAAGTATTTACACTGCTTACTATCGTCCCAACAATTACCAATTTGAAGACATTGTGCAAAGTTTGAAAGTGATGCGTCATTACAATAAATGGGCGAGTATCAACTATTTCGTTTTTCCGGGCATGACCGACACCGATGCAGAATATGAAGCTTTG
>QFOI01000420.1 GCA_003241175.1 Pseudopedobacter saltans | reverse complement strand
GATATGGTAAAGTTCCGTATCGTCAATAATCAAAAAGCGGTCGTGAGCATCGGAAAAAACCTCAATTTCAATCGGAGGATATTGGCTGTTGTACCGTTGTACATCCAGCCGTAACTGATTGCTGATATTTTTGGTATATATAGTGGCAGTTACATTATCATTGCGTTTGCCCAATAAGGTTAGTACCGTGTCATCTACATAATTATCCAGCAGGATAATGGAACTTTCGGCACTTCGGATAATATCGGCAACAAAGGCATAGGCATCAAAAACCTGCCCGTTGTAAAAGATACCTTTTTCGCTGTGGAGCTTATCGCTTTCCAAAGCCTTAAATAGCTCTTCAAATTTTTGGTCGGCTTTTAATTGCTTCAATTCAATGTTTTCCAGACGATGAAATAAAGAAGCATTACTGATAAGCATACGCCGCATTTCTACAAAGGCTTCCATAATTTCAACACTGACTTTAACGGCTATATCCGAACGGAGTATGGCAGAAGCCATTGCGACCCCTTGTTCGGTAAAAACATAGGGCAAATAACGCCTGCCGCCGTAATTTAAACTTGAGGTTCCAATTTGGAACCTCAAGTTTTCAACTTCCTCTTCGGTCAGTTGATAGCAGAAAGAGGCAGGAAACCTGTCTATATTCCTTTTTACGGCTTTGTTAAGGTTCTTTGTTTCCACCTGATATAAGGTAGCGAGGTCGCTATCCAACATCACTTGCTTGCCACGTATGGTATAAATCAGGTTTCTGATTTCCTTGCAGATAATGATAGGTTCATTTTTCATTACTTTTTGTAGCTTTTATTTTTTTCAAATTCAAAAGAGGTTGTACAATCCTCATTCAACACGATATAAGCATCGAATTTCTTACCTGCCTTGCTTTTCATTTCTTTGATAAGTGGAGTTTTCCTTTTATTGACAAGGCTATCAATATCGGATATGCCGATTTGTACGCCACACACATTACGAAACTGTACCCAATTACAAGCCTCATCGGGACACTTCACGATTTTATCACGGATAAGGAGTTGCTGGCTTTTGCATTTCGGGCAAACCAATTCGGGCAGGTTGTTTTGGGTAATGGAAGTTTGCAGCAATTCATTGGTCATAGATGAAGCGTAAGTTTCCATTTCCTTTTGAAAAGCAACTGCATCCGCTTCGTTGTTCTCAATTTTCTGCAATGCGAGTTCCCATTCGGCAGTCATTGCCACGTCCGCAATTTTCCGTTCTTTAACCAATTCATACACTTGTAATCCCTTTTCGGTAGGGATTAAGGATTTCTTTTCCCTTTGGATATAGTTACGGGTAAACAGCGTTTCGATGATGGCCGCCCTTGTTGCCGGCGTGCCGATACCGATGTTTTGCAGTGCTTTCCGTGCGTCTTCGTTTTCTATATCCTTTCCGGCCGTTTCCATCGCTGACAACAGCCCGGCTTCGGTATAAAGTACGGGAGGTTTTGTTTGCTTCTCCAAAACCGTAGTTTCCCTGATTTTGAGTTCATCGCCTATGTTCAGTTCGGGTAGTTCATCTACTATTTCGGTGTTGTCGTCCGTAAAACTACCTTTGATCGCACGCCAGCCCGCATCCATAATCTTGCAGCCTTTTGTTGTAAAATCATAATGCAATACTTGTAAAGTTACATCGGTAATCTCTTTAATGCAGGGTGAGGACAAGGCTTCGAGCAACCGGAAGGCAATCATATCATACACTGCATTTTCTTTGGCATTCAGGGCTGATGGAATTTTATCCGTAACCAATAACCCGTGATGGTCGGTAACTCGTAAGTCGTTCACGATACGTTTGTTAAAATGCCCCCATTTCATATTGGACACGGCCTGCTTGCAGCTTTCCCTGTCCTGCAATGCCCTCACGAGGTTGGGGATTTCGGTCCACATATCTTCAGGAATATATTTGCTTCCGGTACGTGGGTAAGTGATAAACTTCTTTTCGTACAAACTTTGAGCAATGTTGAGGGTTTCTTCGGCAGAAAGGTTCAATTTTTTATTGGCTTCCTTTTGCAAGCCTGTCAAGTCAAAAAGTAAAGGTGGTTGTTCTATAACGCTTTTGGTTTCTACCGATATAATTGTTGCCGTTTCGCTTCGCTGAATGGATTTCAGTATATCTTCAGCAAGTTTTTGGTCTTGCCATTTGGCTTTGGAAAGGCTTTTAAAATCTATGAACTCCTTATTGTGCAATAACTGTATCTGCCAGTATTTTTGCACAGAGAAATTCTTATTTTCTAAATAGCGTTTACATATCAAAGCGAGTGTAGGTGTCTGTACTCTTCCGAGGGAATAAATCCCGTTGCCTGCGGCAATACTTAATGCCTGTGTCGCATTGATGCCTACCAGCCAATCGGCACGGCTTCTGCCTTGTGCCGCCTGATACAAGCCGTCAAATTCTTTTCCGTCTTTTAGATTTTCAAAGCCTTGCTTGATGGCTTTTTCGGTCAATGAGCTTATCCAAAGGCGTTCAAATGGCTTATTGCATTTGATGTATTTGTAGATGTAGCGAAATATCAATTCACCCTCACGTCCTGCATCTGTAGCCACAATAATGCTGTCACTTTTATTGAATAGTTCTTTGATGATTTTCAATTGTTTCGATGCTCCTGCATCTGCGGTATAGCCTTTGTCCTTTTTCACTTTACGAACAGTCAATAAAAACGGGTTGGGTAATATCGGCAACGCTGTTTTATCAAATCCCGATATGCCATAATCTTCTGGCATTCCCAATCCGATTAAATGACCGAATGCCCAAGTAACAAAATAGCCGTTGCCTGTCAGGTAACCATCTTTCTTTTCAGTGGCTCCCAACAGGCTGGCTATTTCCCTTGCTACGCTTGGTTTTTCTGCAATGATTGTTTTCATACCTAATTACATTTTTCTGCCTCTGGACTTTACAGGTACTTGGGGCTTTTCCTGTTGTTCTTGCTGTTTTTTATCTTTCGGCGTTTGCTGTCCTTTTTGTAAAGGCTCTTTAATATTCTTGGTGGCTTCATTGGTTTTGCCTTCCGAATTAACTGCTGTTTGCGTTTTGTTGACTTCGGTAGGTTTTGCCTGTGCTTTGAGCTTATCAGGATTTTGAAAGGAGAAATCCGTTTTACCTGTTTCTTTATTGAGTGTGATATACCCCTGATATTTTTGCCCCTTCTTATCTACCAAACCATCAACATAAACAGTCTGCCCAGCTTTGAATTTGCTGTATTGTTCATCGTCCAATTCTTTACCTCGGAATGTTCTCGGAGCTTCCTGTCATTGTCTTTGCCCGTTAGCTTGTACCTGTTGTTTTCCGTGCGATT
>QFOI01000419.1 GCA_003241175.1 Pseudopedobacter saltans | reverse complement strand
CAACTGCGTTCACCGCGTCGAGATAAGGGGCGTTTTCTGCATCACCACGGAACTGAGTGCGCGCCAGAAAATCAGCTGCTGCCTGAGCACTGGCGTTTCGCTCAAGTTCGAGAGCGCGCCATTGCGCCTGGTTTACCGCGAGGTTACCGGTCTTCTCGCCGATAGACTTGGAGAATACAAACATTCAGTGCTCCTTATTTGAACACAACGCGAATCAGATCGCCCGCCACCGCAGTGACTGCTTTATCTTCTTCGACATAAGCGAATACGGCGGCATCATCTACAACCAGATTGAAAGATTGGGATGCAGTGTGGATTGGAACCGTGTTTCTTTTACAATGGATGACCATTATTACAAAGCAGTCATCAAGGTTTTTGTAGAGTTATACGAAAAAGGTTTGATCTACAGAGGTGCAAGAATGATCAACTGGGATCCAGTTGCACAAACGGCATTGAGCGATGAAGAGGTAGAATATAAAGACGGACAAGGTAAATTGTATTACGTTAAATATACAGTCGCCAATGGGGTAAAATCACCTGATGGAAAAGACTATATTATCATCGGAACACAACGTCCTGAAACAATTATGGGTGATGCTGCTATCTGTATCAATCCAAATGATCCTCGTTACACTTGGCTAAAAGGTCAGAAAGTAATTGTCCCAATGGTCAACAGAGAAATTCCGATCATTGAAGACGAATATGTAGATATTGAATTTGGTACGGGTTGTTTGAAAGTGACACCAGCGCACGACATAAATGACTATAATTTGGGATTGAAGCATCATCTTCCCGTTATTGACATATTGAATGCAGACGGAACGATCAGCGAAGCTGCTCAGGTTTTCGTCGGAATGGAACGTTTCGCAGCAAGAAAAGCAGTTGTAGCAGAATTGACTTCCGAAAATCGTTTGGAAAAAGAGGAAGAGTACACAACTCGTATTGGCTATTCTCAACGTACCAATGCGGTAGCCGAACCAAGAATTTCGACTCAATGGTTTGTCAAAATGAAAGATTTGGCAGCGCCTGCGCTTGATGCGGTTGTTAGCGGAAAAATTAAAATCCATCCTGGAGACAAATTTTTAGCCACTTATAAATATTGGTTGGAAAATGTCAAAGACTGGTGCATCAGTCGTCAGCTTTGGTGGGGACAACAGATTCCAGCTTTCTATGATAAAGACGGAAAATTATATGTTGCTGCAACCAAAGAAGACGCGCAAGCAAAAGCAGGTGCTGGCGTTGAATTGACCCAAGACGAAGACGTTTTGGATACTTGGTTTTCTTCATGGCTTTGGCCAACGGAGGTTTTCCAAGGAATCACCCATCCTGGAAACGAAGAGATCAAATACTACTACCCTACTTCCGTATTGGTTACCGGACAAGATATCATATTTTTCTGGGTGGCTCGTATGGTCATGGCGGGACTTGAATTTGAACACGAAATTCCTTTCAATGATGTTTATTTCACTGGAATGGTGAGAGATAAATTGGGCCGCAAAATGAGTAAATCCTTAGGCAATTCACCGGAATTATTGGGATTGATTGATAAATACGGTGCCGATGCGGTTCGTTTTGGAATTATGATTGCGGCTCCTGCGGGTAATGATCTTTTGTTTGATGAGGCAGCGTTGGAGCAAGGTAGAAATTTCAACAACAAAATGTGGAATGCATTGAAATTGTTGAAAATGTGGGAAGAAAAACGTGCGGATATTCCAGCAGAAACAGCACAGGAATTTGCTATCAACTGGTTTGAAAACAGATTGAATCAAGCGAAGAAAGAGATAGAAAAATTGCATGGGGAATTTCGCCTGAGTGAAGCGTTGAAAGTGTTGTATTCCTTGATTTGGGATGATTTCTGTTCTTGGTATTTGGAATGGATCAAACCTGGTTTTGAAACGCCAATTTCCAATACAGTTTTGGATAAAACCATTAGTTTCTTTGAAGATTTAGTTCAGTTGTTGCATCCGTATATGCCTTTTATTACAGAAGATATTTTCCATTTATTGAAAAAACAGGATATTGATCTTTGCGTGAAACAATTTGAAACTGTAAGCGATTTTGATAGCACTATTTTGGAAAATGGAGAATTGTTGAAAAAGACAATTTCTGCCATTCGTGATGCGCGTAACAAAAACCAAATAAAACCAAAAGAAACTATCAAATTACATATTCAAACTAGCAATCCTGCGACTTATGAAGCGATAGATGCGATATTGGCTAAGCAAGTCAATGCGGAATTGATCGATTTCCAAACGGACAACATTTCCAACGCAGTCATTGTTGCTGTGGAAAAAGACCAGTTCCACATGGAATGCACGACAGCCATTGATTCCAATAAAATAAAAGAGGAGCTATTGAAGGATTTGGAACATCAGGAAAATTTCTTGCAAAGTGTTCAGAAGAAATTGTCCAACGAGCGTTTTGTTCAAAATGCCAAGCCTGAAGTCGTTGCACTAGAACAGAAAAAACAATCTGATGCGGAAGCCCGTATCCAAACTATAAAGGAAAGTTTGGCGGGGTTAAATTAAAATCAAATAAACGGCTCGAATAAATATCCGAGCCGTTTTCAAATACCAAACTATACCAATGAAACAAATACTAATTGCAATTGTAGCCTTATGCTTTTTAATGACTAGTTGCAAAAAAGATGGAGATACAAACAATTATACGATTCAACAAGGGACCGATACTATACAGATTGGATGGATGAAAGATACAATGGGATTTGCATACAGACAGAATAAGGTGGTATCAACATCAATAGATTTAAAAGTGCAAGTAACATTTAAGGATAGTACAAGGAAAATTTTATCTTTTCAAGTACCTGCCAATTATAACAATTGGATCTTTTATGGAAATAACAACTATGTCATTCATTGGAGTTATGAAGCTGGCTATCAGGATTCAATAACCAATACAATAAGCAATCCTCAGTACAAAAAAGATCTAGAAAGCTATGCTTATTTAAAGATAGTAGGAATTACTACATCTGACAAATCTATTGGTTTTCAAATTATAGACTATGATGACCAATGGAACTATACAAAGCCCGATCAACCAATTACAACCATAACATTTAATGGCAATGGAGTAGATTTTCAGAATCAATATTATTCATTTGAAAACAGTGGAATTAAATATAATGATAAACTAGGTTCTTATTCGTTTTATCTCTCTAAAATTCCTCCTCTACAGATTATTGCAGGAGTTGGAAGCTATCCTTTGGTTAAAGGGGCTACGTTGAATCTCCCATTAATAATATACGAACCAAGAAACCAGTTCAATAAGCTTGCACTGAATCCC
>QFOI01000418.1 GCA_003241175.1 Pseudopedobacter saltans | reverse complement strand
AAACGAAAACAAATAATTGCGCAAAACGGGCAATTTTTTAATCTCTTGCCATACGAGTTTGAGTGCAGATAAAGCTTTTACTTGTTGTTTTTTGATTGTGTTGATGGGATTAGGTAGCGTTTTGAAACTAATTTGTGCAAAACCGATCCACCAAATACCTACCAATAAAAAAGAAATTCTGGATGCCATGCTTTCGTCCAAACCGAATGGTTTGGCTATGATCAACACAAAACAAAGTATCTGTAAAATAACACTTCCAATATAACCAAACGCAAATCCTTTCGCACTTACTTTGTCTTGCTCTTCCACTGGTGCGATTTCGGGTAAATAAGCATTGTAAAAAACCAGACTTCCACAATAGCCTATTGCCGCCAATATACAACAAATGATTCCTAAGGGCAATGTTTCCGCCTTGAAGAAATACAGTAGACAACAAGCCAAAGAACCGAGTGTACAGAAAAAGCGTAAAAACTTTTTCTTGCTGCCATGCGTATCTGCAATAGACGATAGGAAAGGTGATATGATAGCTATAATAAGATAGGCAAATGCGATAGCATAGGTGTACAATGTTCCACTTTCCATACTCATTCCAAGAAAGGAAACTTTATGGTCAATAGCTTTGCCACTAGCATCCTTAACCGAAGTTACGGCATCGTAATACGCAGGAAATATGGTAGAAGTGATGACTAGGTTATAGGCACTGTTTGCCCAGTCGTACATCGCCCAACCGTTGGTTACTTTTTTGGATGAATGCATGGTTAGTGAATTGCAGTCGTTTGATTACTGTTGTCTATGCTTGGTGCGGTTTGCGCAGATGGCGTATTTGGTTGTTCTGGTTCGTTATTTTGAATTGTTCCGTTCAAACAAAGGACTAAAAAAATGCCACCCACAATAATACGATACCAACCAAACAGTTTGAAGCCATATTTCTGTACATAACCGATAAAAAATTTGATTGCCAACAATGCCACAATAAAGGCTATGACAAAACCAATTCCTATCAATATCCAAGAGTTATGATCTTTCATGACTTCTGGCATTTCTTTGTAGGCATCCAAAAGGTCTTTTCCTGTTGCGGCACACATTGTAGGAACTGCCAAGAAAAAGGAAAACTCAGCGGCTGCAGCTCTATTCAGTTTTTGTTGCATGCCTCCGATGATACTAGCTGCGCTTCTGCTTGTGCCGGGGATCATGGCCAAACATTGCCAAACGCCAATAAAGAAGCCCTGTTTGTAACTGACATCATCCACGTTTTCAGTTGTAGGGTTTTTGAATAATTTGTCAATAAACAACAAAACGATTCCTCCAATGAAAAGTGATATGGATGTTACTATTGGCATACCTAACAATACATGTATTTTTTTAGAAAAAATAGCACCTAATGCTAATGCTGGAATCACCGCAACGATCAATTTGAAATAAAAATTCCATTTGTTCAAAGGAAAAAACTTCTTACGATAATAAACAACTACGGAAAGAATCGCTCCCAATTGTACCACAATCTCAAAAAGCTGAATGAATTTGTCCTTTTCGATTCCCATAACGGAGCTCGCCAATATCATGTGGCCAGTAGACGAAACGGGAAGAAACTCGGTAATACCTTCAATAATAGCCAAAATGATGACGTGGAATAAATGATCCATGTGATTGGTAGTTTTTTATTTTTTGCAAAGAAAAGGTTTTATCCTGACGAAAATCTGATTTTGCGATTTGATAATTTGATAGTCTTAATTTACCCGTTCCACATTAATCATGTCTTGCGTTTACTAAAACCTCTCCCTAACCCTCCCCTTTGAGGGGAGGGAATAAGGGTGGGGATAATCGCTCTTAAATCCTCATTCATAATTTGTTATGCTTTCGGATGCGCTTGTTTGAATACGGATTTTAGTTTTTCGATGGTATTGTGTGTGTAGACCTGCGTAGCAGCCAAACTTGCATGACCCAATAGCTCTTTTACCGCATTAAGATCAGCGCCGTTGTTGAGTAGTTGCGTCGCAAAGGTATGACGCAATATATGCGGGCTTTTTTTCTGCAGGGTTGTAATGCTATTGAGGTAGTTATGGACAATATTGTAAACGTATTTTGGATACAATTCTTTACCGTTTGTCAATACCAAAAGATAAGGATGTTCTTTTTCAGATGATGGTCTGTTTGCCAAATAATCGTCCATGTCAGAAAGGAGATCTTTGCTTATTGGAAGTATTCTTTCTTTGTTGCCCTTTCCCAAAACCTTTATTTGTCCATTTGTTTTATCGATTTTGTTGATTTCAATATGGATAAGTTCATCTCGTCGCATTCCTGTTTCGTACAATATCTTAATAATGAGATGTTGATTTTTTTCGTCCCAAGGTTTGAGTTTTTTGACGGAATCCACGTTTTCGGCTTCTTCAGCTTGTTCAAATTTCCCTGTTTCCTTTTCAGTCAAAAAAGAGGGAAGCCTTTTGTTGAGTTTGGGTAAAATAATTGCACTTAAGGGTGTTGTGTTTAGTGTTCCTTCCTTCATGTGAAACCGAAAAAAGGATTTCAAGGCAGACATTTTTCTTCTAATGGTTCTCGCTGAATCGTCCTCGTCGTTTTTGAGAGATGCCATCCATGATCTCGCTGCCATTGCCGTTATGTCTTCAATGGAAACAATCTCCATTTCTTTTTCCAGAAAATCCTGTACTTGCAATAAGTCTGTTTTATACGAAATGAATGTATGTTGCGAATACCTTTTTTCGTATTGGATGTAATTTAAAAACTGGTCTATGGCGGCTGTTATTTCCATTAAAATGTTTTTTTGGACCTCACCTAAATCCTCTCCAGAAGGAGAGGACTTTTAAACGCATTGTCCTTCTCCTGCAGGAGAAGAGTTGGGATGAGGTGGCATAAAAATAGCCATAAAGATGGACTTTATGGCTACCAATACGTTTTATCGAGTAAAACTAAGCTTCGATTTTACCGGAAGCTATCTGTTGTTTATAGATTGCTTTCAACACTTTCGTACGATGAACCACTGATGGTTTAGTGAAGCTCTGACGTTCTCTAAGTTGTAACAAGGTCTTGCTCTTCTCAAATTTCTTTTTATACTTTTTGAGTGCTTTGTCGATGTTTTCGCAATCTTTTGAATCGATAATCAGCATAACGGTTTATACCCCCTTTAGTTAAATAATGCCGCAAAGGTAATTGATTACTGTTATTTAGCCAAATGAAGATTTTTCCCGGAAGAATGGTTTTATATTTTAAATCAATTCATGCCGTTGTTGGTGTTGTCACCAACAACAAACTTGACCCTAAAAAGAGAGATAAATTCCTTTTTCATAAAATAGATGAGCGAATGTTTCTAATCCTCTAATAAT
>QFOI01000037.1 GCA_003241175.1 Pseudopedobacter saltans | reverse complement strand
TTTAATACAGCAGAATTAAGAGAGAATTTTTTGATAGAAAAATTAATGGTGGACGATGAGCTAAAGCTTGTTTACTCACACTATGACAGAGTTATAGTTGGTGGCGCAAAACCTATCGACAAGACCATCGAATTGAAAAATCCTAGTGAATTAAGAGCAGATTATTTTTTGCAAAGAAGAGAGCTAGGAATCATTAATGTAGGCGGTGCAGGGAAAATAACCGTTGACGGAGAATCGTTTGAACTAGGAAAGTTGGATTGTTTGTATATTGGTAAAGGAAAACAAAAAATTGTGTTCTCGTCTGATAGCAATAATTCTCCTGCAGTTTTTTACCTGCTTTCGACTCCTGCTCATGCAGAATATCCCATTCAATTTGTTGCCAATAAAGATGCGGAAAATGCGGTATTGGGATCTTTGCAAACAAGTAACGAACGAACTATATATCGTTATATACACGAAAATGGTGCGAAAAGTTGCCAATTAGTAATGGGTTTAACAATTTTGAATAAAGGCAGTGTCTGGAATACGATGCCGGCGCATACACACACTAGAAGAATGGAAGCGTATTTTTACTTTGATGTGCCAAGTGATCAACGTGTGTTTCACTTAATGGGTGAACCTACTGAAACACGACATATTGTAACGGCAAACCATGAAGCTGTAGTGTCTCCTCCTTGGAGCATTCATTCTGGATGTGGGACTTCTAATTATGGTTTTATTTGGGGGATGGGAGGTGAGAACTATACTTATTCTGATATGGATGCCGTCGCAATAGGCGATTTGAAATAACTAGATATTTTTTTAGGTAAAAAAGAGCTGCAAATTTTGCAGCTCTTTTTATTATAGTTCACTTAGTACACTTAGGTTTATTTCTTTTCTGTATAGTTCAAGGATGTGTTTTTCCTGAACAAAACCAAGCCAAATACCATCTTCTGATACTACGGGAAATTCATTAAGTTCACTGTTGTTAAAGCGTTCCAATACAACGGCAAGACTATTAGTGATAACAATGGGTTCTAGTTTTTGCATAATGTCTTTTACTGGAGCTTCGCGCCAATTTTGATCAATACCGATAAGAACGTTTTTAAGATCATTAAGTGTCAATATGCCAACATATTTTTTGTTACTATCCAATATGGCATAGCTCATTTTGGTGGTTTCTCTTATTTTTTCAGAAATAGTTTCAATAGAAATGTTTTCGTCAAAAGAAGGAAAATCTTTGTCGATGAAAGTTTCTAGGTTCATTGCACTTAACAAAAAATGATCACGGTTAAAATTGTGCATCTTTGTTTTTTCCTGCACCTTTTGAAGTTCTATTGATAATGGATAAAATGATTTTGCAAATAAGTAACTAACAGCAGAAACAATCATTAATGGAACAAATAATGGATAGCCATTTGTCAATTCGGCAGACAAAAATATTGCCGTTAACGGAGCATAAAAAATACCACTCAAAACACCTGCCATGCCCGCAACTATAAAATTGGCAACGGGTATGTCTGTTTGTCCAAATCCAAGTTCACTCACTTTAGCCACTATAAAACCAACCAAAGCTCCTATGAATAAAGAAGGCGCGAAACTACCACCATTACCACCACTTAAAACCGTAAAACCTGTAGCGAAAACTTTAAATAGTAACAGTAAACAAGTAAAGGCAAAAATTAACCATTGGTTATTCGTATATCGCATGTAAAATGGTAGATCTACCACTTGATTATTTTTGGTAATGCCTTTAATAAACAAATACCCATCTCCAAATAATGGCGGAAATAGAAAGAGCAACGCGCCAAGCAAAAGTCCTCCCATCAGCCATTTTTTGATGGGCGATTTTATTTTTGCGAACCTTTCTTCCATTTGGAGGAAAGTTTTTGTATAGTAGACGGATGCGGCCCCACTAAGAATCCCAATAACCAAGTAGTAAGGTAGCCGACTATAATCAAACGGTTGCAGATTATCAAATGACAACAATACTTCCGAACCTAACAATATTGTGGAAAGTAAAGTGCCTATAATTGCTGCCAATAGCAAAGGTATCAATGCTGCGAGGGAAAGGTCGATGATCAATACTTCCAATGCAAACAATACACCTGCAATGGGAGCACTGAACGCCGTGGAGATTGCCGCTGCTGCTCCACAGCCGATCAATAAGGTTTTGTCCTTCTGATTGAGGAATGCTATACGACCAATATTAGAACCGATGGCTGAACCAGAGGCCACAAGTGGAGATTCCAATCCCGCAGATCCGCCTAGTCCAACAGTGATGCTACTTGTGATTAGTGGAGAATACATGGCACTAAAAGGTAGATTGGAGAGCTTTTTTATCATGGAGTAGATGATGGCATCATTTCCTTTGATAAAATTTTTCTTGTAAACTTTTAATATCAAAAATGACGATACGCCAATACCAATCAGAGGTGTCAGTGATTTGAAACCCGGAAAGACGGAATATGGATTTTCGTCAAAAAAAGACTTTTCAATATGGAAAACCATCAATTTCAATAAGACCGCCGCTAATGCAGACACTGTACTTACCAATATGCACATCAACAACAAAAACTGTTTGGGATTGGTTTTTTGCTTAACGAACAATATCAGTTGTCTGACTGAGCGGAAATATTTAGACAAAACCATTTGGTGGAGGTGATTTGATGATTGCCAAGTGAAAATAGTTTTCACCTAGCACCGCAAAGGTAGAAAATTTGTGCGGTAGTCTTTTCTTAAAGTAAAAACCTACCTACAACATTCTTTTGACGGTATTATTTTCCTTATCAATCAATACAATCCCTGGCTTTTTCCCTTTTTCAAAAGAACCCAAATTGTCGCTCAATCCTAAAGCCTTTGCTCCATTAATTGTCGCCCATACCAACATTGTTTCAAGAGGTATATATGGAAAATGTTCCCTAATTCGTTGTATCTCAGTAAAAATGGATAACTGATAATTACTTGCAACACTATCCGTACCCAAACAGATTGTTACGTTTTCGGATAATAGCAAATCAACGGGCGGCATCTTTCGCTCAATATACCAATTGGCATTGGGACAAAGCGTCCAATATAAATCCTGTTGGTTTTGAGAGGCGATTTTTTGTGCATATTGGATGTCTTCTTTGCTAGTGCAAGTATTGTGAACCAACAAGATAGCAGAAACCTTGTCTAAATAGGGTAGGTATGTTTGAATGCTCGATTTTCCGCTAGGTTCAAAAAAATCGATATTCGCATTCATTCTTTTGTACAATTCCAGAAAAGCACCTTTTTTCTCTCGGAAAAAAAAGTTTTCGTCGGGTGTTTCTTCATTATGGATAGAAATGATTTTGGAAGACGAGTCTTCATTTATTTTTTCAAACAACTCTTTTGACACTGAATAGGGCGCATGGGGAACAATGGTTGTTGGGCCTACGTCCGCATATTTTTCTTTTAGCTGTATTCCGTTTTCAAATCTTTCTCCTGCTTGCTGTGGTAGGAATCCTGCAAGCTCTATAAAGTTCCTATATTGTAAAGTGGATATTTTTTTGGTGTGTAATGTATGTAGTGTGTTGCAAATGTCGCCGACCGCGACTATCCCGTTTTCGTACATTTCTTGGTCTGCTTTAGCAATCACATCTAGTATTTCCTCTTGTGGTAATTGCCGTAACCGCATGATTTTACCAACAAAGTCCATGAGTCCAGTACCTTCTTCGATTGCGTTTTTCATGTGGCTCAATTCCAAATGACAATGACAGTTGACAAATCCAGGGCTTAACAATCCAGCGACATTTTCAATATTTTCACCGGCTTCATCAACCGGAACAATACCTTCAACCTTATTGTTTTCGTCCAATACAAGAACTTTATTTTCTAGTATTTCTCTACCGTCAAAAATCTCTGTTGCGTGTATTTTTCTAATTGCCATATTGCAAAAATAACTTGTTTCAATAGTAGAGGCTGACTAAAATATGTATTTAAATATGATCTGCGATTCTTGCTTGCCATGAGCGTAGAAAAGCGTAATTTTGCACCCTTTAAAGCCAGTTTATATTTTATGTTGGACCAATTAGATGCTATCAAAGCACGATTTGAGCAATTGGGAATTTCCCTAACCAATCCCGAAATCATCAACAACCAAAAAGAATTTGGAAAGTTGAGCAAGGAATATCGTGATTTGGAAAAAATCGTACAGCCGTATGAAGAATACAAGCGTGTACTGGCGGATTATGATTTTGGAAAAGAATCACTCAACAGCAGTGACGAAGATATGCGCGAACTTGCCAAGGCTGAATTGCCTGGTTTGGAAGAAAAGAAAGAATCATTGGAAAAAAAGCTGACACAGCTCCTGATTCCAAAAGATCCTCAAGATAACAAAGACGCAGTATTGGAAATCCGTGCTGGAACTGGCGGTGACGAAGCTTCGCTTTTTGCGGGCGATCTTTTGGATATGTATCTGAAATATTGCGCTAAGAAAGGTTGGAAAACGGCTATTGTGAGTGAAAGCGAAGGTACTGTCGGCGGATTTAAAGAAGTTGTCGTTGAGGTGAATGGAGAAGATGTCTATGGTACTTTGAAATTTGAGTCAGGTGTACATCGTGTGCAAAGGGTTCCTTCCACAGAGACGCAAGGTCGTGTACATACCTCTGCTGCAACTGTCGCGGTAATGCCGGTAGCGGAAGAAATAGATTTCGAATTGTATGATCGTGATGTCAAGATGGAAACTGCTCGAAGCGGTGGTGCCGGTGGACAGAATGTCAACAAAGTGGAAACAAAAGTCATGCTGACGCATATACCGACTGGAACCGTTGTTATCTGCCAAACAGAAAGAACGCAGTTGGGCAATAGATTGAAAGCTATGGAAATCCTACGTACCAAATTGTACGAAGAGGAAGTGCGCAAACAAGAAGAGGCGATCTCCAACCAACGTAAGACATTGGTAAGTACAGGTGACCGTAGTGCTAAAATACGTACTTACAACTGGCCTCAAGGTCGTGTGACGGACCACCGTATTGGATTGACTTCCTATAATTTGGATTCTGTTGTCAATGGCGAGATTGATGAGTTCATCGAAGCGTTGCAAGTAGCCGAAAACGCGGAAAAAATGGCACAGGAAAATAAGTAATTCCTATATTAATAGAGTATTGTAAAGAGCATCGACAGATGCTCTTTTTTTGTGTATTAGCAAATGTGCATAAGTTTTGGAGATATGGATAGTTTTCCACATTTGCCCAATCTTTCGCCTACAACCCTTATCTGTATTAATTTTACCTATATTCTTTTTTTCTTAAAGAAATACGAATATTGTTTTCGGACAAAAGAGCTTGTTTTTTTTGTCGGTAATATGCACAATTATTGTAAGACAATAGGATGTTCACCAAAGAACATTTACAAATTACTACATTTATGATGAAGCGCGCTTTTAAAGTGTTGGGCATCGCCACGATTTATTGCGGTCTTTCTGGATCATTGTCAGCACAGGTTACTAGTTCTGTTACGGATCCAGACAATAATTTCAAATTGGCCAGGGATCTTTACCAGAGAGGTCAGGTAAGCCTTGCCTATCCACTATTCAAAACGTTATATTTCGATAAATCCAAGACGGAAAGAGTTAAGTCCGTATTGCCGACTGCTATACAGACGGAGGCAAACTATTATAGGATCGTATGTGGATTGATGCTAGACGATGCGGCTGCAGAGAAGGATGCCATTGCATTTGAAGCACAGCAGTATGATGCCGTAAGAAGTGAAATGGTAAGCTATTTTCTCGCAGAGTATTACTTTAGGAAAAAAGACTATGCACAGGCATTGCCTTATTACGAAAAAGCAAATTATGACAACTTGACAAATGAGCAGATTGCTTCATCAAAGTTTCATCAAGGTTATTGTTATTTCAATGATAAAAAATTTGCGCAGGCAAAACCTCTGTTTGATGCCATCAGACAAATACCTTCTGATCCAAACTATAATGATGCGAACTATTATTATGGTTTTATAGCATTGGAAGAGAAGAACTATGCCGAAGCGCTTAATAGTTTTAAAAAGGTAGAGTCCGATGCCAAATACAAATCTGTCGTTCCTTACTATATCATGCAGATTTATTATTTCCAAGGAGACAAGGACAAAGCAATTGCTTATGGTCAACAAGCTTTGGCAAATGGTGGAGAACAGTTTTATGCCAAAGATATGCAACAGTTATTGGGACATGCCTATTTTGATAGACAGCAATATGACAAGGCTTTGCCCTATTTGGAAAGTTATGTGTCAACTACGCCTGATGCTCCAAGAGAAGATATTTAGGAATTGTCTTATTGCTATTATATGCAAAAGCAATATGACAAAGCGGTTTTGGGATTCAAGCAATTAGGTGGAAAAGATGATGAGTTGTCGCAGAATAGTATGTACCTATTGGGCGATTCTTATTTGCAGTTAGGGCAAAAAGAAAATGCGCGCAACGCATTTTTGTTCTCGTCTTTGAATAGTAGCAACGGTTCTGAAAAAGAGATCTCCCAGTTTAACTATGCAAAATTGTCTTATGAGCTGGGTTACAATGATATAGCTTTAAACGAACTTAAAAAGTTCACTTCGAGTTATCCAAATTCTAAGTACAGCAAAGAGGCCAATGAATTGTTGGTTAGTGTTTTGGGGAATACCAACAACTATAAAGAGGCGTTGGCATTGATTGACAAAACTGGAACTAAGAGTGAGCTTGTACAAAAAGTTTATCCACGTGTATTGTATGGTCGTGCTATTGAATATTTGAATGATGGACAGACAACCAATGCAGGAGCTATTTTTCAAAGGATATTGGATTTGCCTTATAATGAACAAGAAAAACCATTATGTTATTTTTGGTTAGGTGAAGTGCAGAATCGATCCGGTTTGTATGATGCATCTATCAAAAACATCAACAACTATTTGCAAAATCCAAAGACGGCGGAAGATGTAAATACTACAAACGCATACTATACTTTGGGATATTCTTATTTGCGTAGCCAGCAATACGAAAAAGCTTTGGCTGCTTTTCAAAAAGTAGCCCCTTCCATTACGGAAAATTCAAGTACAGTACAACAAGATGCTTATTTGCGTCAGGCGGATTGTTATTTTATGCAAAAGCAACTGACCAAATCTTTGCAGATGTACAAAACAGTTGTTGACAACAACTATACTGGTGCAGATTATGCCTATTATCAAATGGCTGTGATTGCAGGTGCTCAAGGCAGACCTGGAGAGAAAGTAAAATATCTTCAATCCTTCAATCAACGTTACGCTAATTCGAAGTTGTCAGCAGAAGCCAATATGGAAATGGCAAACGCTTATATGGCACAGGAAGATTTTGCTGCAGCGATAAAACCATTGAATGCGGTAATCGCTAATAACGCAGCGAGTGCATTACATCCACAAGCTTATCTGAACGTTGGACTTTGTCAATATAATTTGAACAATAATGACGCTGCTCTGGAAACTTTCCAAAAACTAATGAGCAAGTATCCAAATGCACAAGAAAGTAGTGATGCGGAAGACTATGTAAAAAATATTTACATGGGACGTGGCCAAGCAGATGCTTATGTCAACTTTATGCGTTCTCATGGTAAGAACATAAGCAATACAGAAGCGGATTCCCTGACCTACAGTACTGGGTTAAATGCATACAACAACCAACAATACGAATCAGCAAAACCTGCTTTGGAAAATTATCTAAGCAAATATCCAAATGGACAAAATGCCATTGCTGCTCACTATCAATTGGCAACAATAGCAAACAATAAGAAGGATTATAGTAATGCCTTAACGAATTATAGTTATGTGGCTTCTAAAGCGCCAAACAAATATGCAGAACCGGCGGTGTTAGAGGCGGCTCGTATATCTTATTTCCAAAATAAGGACTATGAAAAGGCGGAGAACTATTACGAACAACTTAAATCCATTGCGACGAATTCGGATAATAAACTAGAAAGTATGCGTGGTCTTATTCGTTGTCAATATCGTCTACAACAATGGCAACCTGCTTATTCCAATGCGAAAGATTTGTTGAGTCAATCAGGAATTGCTAATGACGACAAGCAGATGGCCAATATGATCATTGCTAAGAATGAACAGTTAAACGGCAATGAAAATGCTGCACTTACTGCATACAAAACGACTTATGGACTAGGTAAGTCAGAATATGCTGCCGAAGCGAGGTATCGCGTAGCCGAGATATTGATGACGCAGGGTAAGTTGAAAGATGCTGAAAAAGCTGCTTTTGAAGTTATCAATAAAGCAGGGTCTTATGACTATTGGATTACAAAATCTTATATCCTTTTAGGTGATATCTACTATAAGGAAAAAGATTATTTCAATGCAGAAGCGACATTGAAAAGTGTAGTTGAAAATGCCACAGACGACAATCTAAAATCAGAAGCGCAGAAAAAACTCGACAACGTGATTGCCGCGAAGGGTAAAAGCAAATAAAAAATTTTAATATTAATTGTTCTTATAATGTTCAATAATCATATTTATTCCAATAAGAAGTTATTACTGGCAATTTTAGTCGTTGGTACAACTCTTCTGCATGCAGATGCACAACGAAATAAGAAGAAACCAACTAAGAAGGGAAAAGAAAAGACAACACAGCAGGATAAGAAGTCGAATGACAAAAAGTCGCAGAACTTATTGCCTAACGATGATAAGGATAAGACTGTAACTATTACATCTTCATTTACGCCTTCGTTAAGAGAGTCTTCCAAAATTAATTTTACGGGAAACAGTTCTTTGCCATCTAATGGCAATCCGAATTTAAGGTATGATGTACCGTCGCAAAACCTGTTTTTCCCATATGTCGCAGGATCCTTACGTCCATTGGCTCTCAATCCTCAATTTGAAAATCCTTGGAAAAAAGATGGGTTTGTGAAACTTGGATTTGGAAACTATAGTTCACCGTACGGAGAGGCAGGATTGGCTTTCGGTGACGGAGTGAATAGTTCGGTTGGCGTACATGTCAAACATCAGTCCTTCAAAGGGAATCTACCAGAACAGAAATATGCACAAACAAATGCGGATATCAATGGCGTTTTCAATATTGGAAACAACAATGAATTGAGTGGAAAGGCTTATTTCGACAATACGCGTGTTCGCGCATATGGTGTTAGGAGTGTGGCACAAGGTGTGGATCCATTTGCTGGAGTCAACAAAGATTCTTTGGGTTTGCATTATTCAACATATGGTGTGAAATTGCAACTTCGCAATAAATCCGAAAATGTTGCGGGTATTGACTATAGTCCGTCGCTGTCGATGAACTATTTTACAGACAATTGGAAAGCACATGAGTCCAATTTGGTGGTGGATGTACCTGTAAGCAAAAATTTGGATGAGCATTTTTCTTTTGGTTTGGGTTTTACAGGAGATATCACTAGTTATAAATCTTTAGATACTTCCATCAACAACAATATCTTTTATGTAAAACCATTTGTTGCCTACAAGTCGGACAACTTTAAGTTGCGTGCTGGAATAAATCCTAGTTGGGACAACAGTAAATTTAGATGGTTGCCAGATGTAAATATAGAGGCTAAGATACCAGACCAACGCTTTGTAGTGCTAGCAGGATATTCAAGCTATTATCAAAAAAATACATTTAGATCTTTGGTGGATTTCAATCCTTGGATTTATCAGCCTAGTATTTTACAGAATACAAGAGCAAATGAGATCTTTGGAGGTCTGAAAGGTTCGGCTGGTAGCCACTTGACTTATGAAGCCAAATTGTCTTACATTACTTTCTATGGTCACCCACTGTTCTTGAATGATAGTTTGCTTGGAAACAGATTCTATACGGCTTATGAACCTAAGATGAAAGATCTCCGTATTCATGGAGAACTCGGGTATAAAGTTGCTGAAACGTTTTCTGTTTTGGCTGGTATGTCTATTAACCAATATAGCAACTTAGATGAAAATCAAAAAGCTTGGGGACTCTTACCATTGGAGTTAAATGCGTCCATGCGTTGGAAAGTTATTCCGTCTGTTTTGATTAAGAGTGACCTCAATTTTTGGAAAGGTGGTTGGAGTCAGGACGTAAATCGTGACCCAATTAAGATGAAAGGTGTTGCGGACTGGGATGCAGGTGTGGAATGGAATATCTACAAAAACTGGAATATCTGGTTGCAATGCAATAACATATTGAACAACAAGTACCAAAGATGGTATCAATACCAGACATTGGGAACTCAGATTGTAGGCGGAATTATTTATAATTTTGATTTATCAAAGTAGTTTTGCATATTGCAGGTATCACCTGTGAGAATATTTGAAATGGAAAGAATATATCCGCTATTATACCAGTACCTCTTGTCCAATAAGATCTTGCTATTGCCAAAGATTGGGACATTTTCTTTAAGCAGTGTTGGTGCTCGTTATGATTATCCAACCCAATCCTTGCAAGCTCCTTCCATGGATTTTACTTTTCAGGGGAGTGTCAACAGCAAAAAAAACGATCAACATCTTTACAGCTATTTGGGTAATACCCTGTCCGACACGCAACTGTCAGCAGAACAGGAGATTGATGATTTTGCGGAAAAAATATTACAAAAGCTACAAGAAGATGGTAATGTTTTGCTCCCGGGTATTGGCACCTTGAGAATTTTAAATGAAAAAATCATATTGGATGGTTCCTATGATCCGAAAATGATGTTTCCGGATCAGTCGGCATTACCCGTCAAGCGCGAAAACGCCAATACGAAAATCCTTTCCGGAGATACAGAATACACCAAAAGGGAAATGGAAAACATATTGGATGAAAGCAAAAAGAAGAAAAATTGGTGGGTATATCTATTGATTGCCGTACTGATATTGGGCGTCGCTGCCGGCATCTATTATTACATGATGAAGATGCAGAACAAAATCTAACACGGGTTTAGTAAATATTTGAAATAGGATCATCGTCTTGGTGATCCTTTTCTTTTGACTTGGTAATCGTCATTGCCTTAAATTCATCGAATGTTTTTCGGATAAACCAGCTAAAGGCTTTGTTGATTATCAATCCCAACAGACAACCTGTTATTGTAGATATTAGACGCATGATAGCTCCGTTATAGGAGTGATGGTCATCCTCGTAAATCATGACAATAAAAAAGGCGACCAATGCTGTACGAGTCACTGTTATAAAGCCGAGAAGTGTGCAAAGTGTAATGGTTATAATGACACCGATGATAATCAAAACAATAGATGGTGCTTGCTCCGAAAATTGGGTCAAGAACATGGAACTATTGACAAATTTCTCTAGGAAATAACCTATCAACCCGACCAAAGAGCCGATGAGATTTCCTTTCATCCGGTCCACCGCGGCTTTACTATCGTTGTCGTGTGTGATGGACAGCATTACCGAAATGATAATCCAATACAATTGGTCATGAAATGTCGGGAAAATAAGAAATAACAAAAATGTGCCTGCCACACCAATGATACATTTGATGATGTATTCCATCAATTGGTAGGGCTTAATTCCCGTTTTCTTGATAAATTTCAGCCTAAAATCTGCGGCGTTCATGTATGCAAAGATAGTCTAGCTGGCTCAATCTCCAATTGCAAAAGCTTTTTGTAAAATAGATTGAGTAATCATATCCTTGTCGTTAAGATCAATAGATATTTTTGTTACATCTCCAATAGGTTTGTTTTCAATGTCTGATGTTTCGATCAGAACTTCAGCTTTTTTATCATCCGAACTTTCAATATTGATGTTGACAATCGGTATGGATTCTCGGTCTTTCCAATTTACCTGACTTTTGTTTAAAGCGCTAGTTATAACATTAGCCGCATTTTCATCTCCGTTAAACTGCAGTTTAAATGTACAATCTACACCAGAAAAAGGCAATAGTTGAGGATAGACTTTGAGTAACTCGTTTTGGTAAAAAGCAACCGTTTTACTATCGCCTTTTTCGTCGTACAGTTGAGCAGCTACTTCGTACAGCCTGCCGATAAACAGTTTTTCGTTGTCGGGATCAAATTGGCTATTGTGTACTAGATCGTCAATAGTTGCTTCCGCATCTTTACGGTCGCCATTTTCCAATTGAAATTTTGCCTTCAATAGTTTGAAATATTTGGTGATGTTTGTCCGCTTATCGTTCGCAATGTAACCGTCATATTTTTTGATAAAATAATTGTCGTTGAAACCTTGTAAAAGGTCCCAAACCTCATCAAAAGTGATGGTCGTTTCAGAACAGAAAAGATCGTATACCATTCTCTCTCTGTCTGGGTCATGCTTCACGGTATTGGACAATACATATTTCGCAAAAAAGCGTTGAATTTTCAACTTCAATACTGTAAACAAATGCTTGGGAGAATACCACCAGTTTTTGTGTGTAAATTTTTCCCAAACTATAGCGCGATTCAATTGTGCAACTCTTAATACTTGAATGGTAAATTTGTATTGCTTTTCGGTCAATGTGGTACCAATACTTACTTCCCTAAAATTTTCTGCTTTGTTCAGGGCAAGGGCACAACTATCCAGTTGACCATCATACAAATAGGATCTCGCCAAAGCAATATTGTACCATCCAAAACCAGGCATGGAACCATTTTGTTGGATAATGCCTTTTGTCATTTGAATGGCTTCTTTGGTAGCTCCTTTATAGACCAATAGTTCGGGTGAGTAATAGTAGGGTTCCTGCAGCATATGTTCAAACTGAGGATTCATTTCGGGTGAGTAATATTGGATGGCTGTTGCGAAATTGCCAACCTCTAGTTGCAAACCTCCATAGTTATTCCAAGATATGATACCTGATTTTTCCAACGCTTGGTAGTAAAAGTTACTACTATCATATTGTTTATTGTAGGTCGTCAATAATGCGAGATAGTGGAAGATGGTTAATTGGTCCATTGCTGCCTGATTCGGTCCAAACCAAGCATCGTTTTGGTCCTTGTTTTCGTCAATACGCTGCAACCCGATATTGCACCAGTCTAAGGCTGCTCTTTCGTTTTCGGCAATAGAGTTTTTAAGAAAACTATAGTCACGTGATGTAAATGTCCTGTAACGGTGATAAATCCAAGCTTTATGTGAGGCAACGCCAAAATAATCCTTTCGGAAATTGAAACTATCCAATTGATCAATCATTTGAATGTTCTTGTCTGGCTGATCCGTATTGTTATAACACTCTGTAAGATTGTTAGCCAAAAGCATGTAGTCCTGAAAGTGCTGTAGATTGTCGGTGAATTGAGCCATCGACAAAAATTGGTTACTCAAGGCTTCATGATTTTCCCTAAGCAATCTATTTTTGGCTTTCATCAAAGGTTCAATAGCATACAAAAAACCTTGATAGTCAGATGCGTGGTTATAGAGATATTGACCCTCGATCATGTAGCCTACATAGTAAGTGCTATCCATGCGAATAAATTCTCTGGCTTGCGCCAAAGCTTCGTCTTTGCTTATGTCAATAGTAGTACGCTGCTGATCGATTGTTCTCCTTGTGTCAAAATTCTGCGCTCGGACTGTGTTGACCAAACATAGAATTAACAAAGACAAAAAGCCTACATAACGTTTTGCTCTAACCATAGTATAGTATGTACGGTAGTTGTTGTACAATTAAGAACGGTTTTCCGGATTAATACCAGCTAAATTTTTCAATTCTCCGGACAAGATTTCCTGTAAACCATTTTCTAGTCCGTCACGACTTTTGAATAAAAGTCTATGTTGCAATACAGGATGTGTCAAGTCCGAAAGATCATTTTCCGAAACGAATTTTCTTCCGTTTATAAGTGCATACGCTTTCAAACATTTAATAAAAATGATACCTGCGCGAGTAGATGCACCCAAGGCTATCATTGCATGGTTACGCGTATGTTCCAATATGTTGCGTACGCCCTCAACTATTGCTGGATGTATAAATACTTCTTCGGATTCTCTTCTTAAATGAAGGACATCGTCAACCGTTAATACCTGCTGTATAGTCTGCAAATTGGAAGAAATACCAGCATAGTTCTTCAGGATTTCTAGTTCTGTCTCAGGTTCGACATAACCAAAATGTATTTTCATGGCAAAACGGTCCAACTGTGCGGAAGGCAGTGGATAAGTCCCTTCCATCTCAATTGGGTTTTGTGTTGCAATAGTAAAAAACATTTTTTCCAAAGGATGTGTGTACTCTCCAACTGTGATCTGATTTTCGGCCATACATTCCAATAGCGCAGATTGTACTTTTGGTGAGGCTCTGTTGATCTCATCCGCTAGTAGTACATTACAAAAAAGAGGACCTTTTTTAAAAATAAATTCTTTTTTGTCTTCATCATAGATATTGGAACCCAACAAATCCATAGGTAGCAAATCAGGTGTAAACTGCACACGCTTGAAAATAGAATGCCCTTCAAAACTGCCTGCGATACTTTGTGCCAACGTCTTTGCCATGACCGTTTTTCCGGTTCCGGGATTGTCTTCTAGTAGGATGTGGCCACCAGCAAGTAATGTTGTCAATATATATTTGATCTGGGAGTCTTTACCCTTGATAACTGTTGCGATGTTTTGTTTCAATCTATCCAAAAGCGCAACCGCATGTTCAAATGTGTTTTGGCTTTGTGCTATGTATTCACTGTTTGACATATCTAATGATTTGTATTAGTTTTTTGAGAAAAAGTTTAATGTGTGAAAAGGATTCAAAAAATGAACGAGTCTTTTTTTGAATGGTACTTTCTGTTTTATTTTTTGTATGAAACTAGGTAAAAACTGTGACGCAAATTGTTGCTCGTCTGCAGTTAATTCCTGCTTGCTGTATTTGTATTTTTGATAGATATTACTAAATTGGCTATAATCTGCTCCAAAGGTATAGTCGACTTTTTGAGCAAAATTACTCGGACTATCGTTTTGTCTGCTATATCCCATCTGATAAAGGTAATATGTCGCAGCTTGGTAACTATAAAACAAGGACTTTTTGGCTTTGCTTTTCAGATATTGGAAAATCAAGTACGGCGCTGCATAGAACAATATAACCAACAGTATTAAAATACTCACAACAACTACAACTACATTGGCCCAAGTTGCTGATTTAGCTGCATTTTCATCATTAAGCTGATCTTTTTTCTTTTGAGATTCGGGCATGACGATTTTAATCTCATCTACCGGAACGGGATTCGGCAATTGTTGTAAAAGATCATTAGGTTGTATTCCTTCTGGTGCTTTCAGTTCTTTTAAAGTTTGGGCAGAAGACGCTGCAGTGACATGCATTCCCGTTTCCAATTTGGAAAAATCGACAGACCCAGTGTCTATTGTTATTTTTGCCTGAGAGGCATCTGTTTTGATCTCGACTTTTGGATTAGCGTCAAATGTTTTTTCTTGGATAATGAAATGGTCTAATTTGATATCAACCTCTTTTGTTTGTTTGTTGATATTGGTGACAGTCCCGTCTCCGACAAAATAGGTTTGTAGATTTCCCAATGGCGGTGTTCCATCTGGCTGTGGTGCTTGCTGTGTATTCTCATCAGGAACAGTCGTGTCAAAATCCATCCATCCATAACCAGGGAAATATACTTGTACCCAAGCATGCGCTTGATCGGCGTAAAACCAATACCAACCAGGATTTTTATTGCTTCTGTCAACTGCCATGTAACCGGCAACTATGCGACTTGGTATGCCCATGGATCGGAGCATCATTAATGTCGCACCGGCATAATAAGCGCAGTAACCCTTTTTATTTTGAAAAAGAAAATAATCTAGTTTATTGGCTGATGGTATTCCCGGAAGTCCAGGATTGTCCGAATATTGGAAAATAGTTTTGCCATTCGCATCCTTTTCAAGGAAAAAATCTCTAATCGCCAGCATTTTGTCCATGACAGTTGGTTTGTCGTCTCCAATTTGGTGAGCGAGCTTGCTTATTTTTTCATACGATTCTCCTTGCGGATATTGCGTGTAATACTTCATGAATGCTGGATCTTCATTAGTATAATTTTCGGATTGTCGCAACAATGCAAAACGTTGTTCTTGGAACATTTCTAGCTCTGACCCTGTCCCGGAATTGTACACGAAATAAGCGCTATTCAATTCGCTTACCCACATCTGCGCCCGATAGGCACTTTTAAATTGGTTTTGATATTCCTTTGGAATCGATATTGGTTGGCAAAGGAATGAGGTAGATGGCGCAACAAAATCTTCTGGGGACATAGCCACTTTGTAAACTTCCGCACTGGCTATTTTGCGTTTTAAAGTAGCTTTTGTGTTTTTTATGACTGTTGTATCGACTTTATTAAAATACAGAGGTATTGTCGATGGATTGGGACGAAACAAATCATTGGATGGCATGGAATCGTCCGCCATGAAACTTTGCGTTTCCGGATCAAATTTATTGTAGTAAAAAGCTGTGAAATACAAAGGATTTGGCGTTTTGCCATCTTCCATGAAATTGTTGAGATGGGCAACAAACACCAATGTTTTTCCTTTGTTAAGACCTCCGGTTAGATTTAGCCTATCGTTATTGGACATAGAGCCATCCTTGTTTTTTTTCGTCATGGATGTACTATTGTCCTTATTGTCAAAATGGCCCTCCGCCAAACGGTCTGCTAATTGGTTGAACTGTCCCCAAAAAATAAACCCAATGAGGAGCGTCAG
>QFOI01000417.1 GCA_003241175.1 Pseudopedobacter saltans | reverse complement strand
GTAGCTTTCGATTTCAGTAACTAGACTTTTGAAATCTGAGTAGCTGGACAATGCTTTTGTGTAGCTCTCCTGACCTGCATGGCTTTTGTTACAACTACTGAAAAAATAGATGCCGCAACCAAGTAGGATGACGCTTGCAAGTTTGATTATTTTTGTATTCATGTTATGGTGTTTTTTTATTTATTATTTATCTAATTTTCGATATTTATATCATTTCAAAAAAGTTCTTCATCATTTCTAAAAACATATTTATCTTTTTATTTCTTTATTTCTTTTGAACAGATATTGAAACCAACCAATAATGGAAAAGAACAATACAAAGGAAAAAAATGAACAAACTAAGAAAGCCCATATTGGCATATCATTTCTTTCTCCAGCCAAATAACGATAGACTCCTGCATAAGCACATCCATAGAACAGCAAAATCATTCCTGCTGGAATGAGATAATAAAATAAGAAACCGAATAAAAGTTTGATTAATACCCTATTGGAAAATCCAAATGCATAATTAAAAGCACCAACCATGGCAAACGTAAGCAGGGCAGCCATAGTTCCCAATCCTAATAACATGAAATACTTCGTTGGAGACAATTCAACTAATACATTTTTCCCATCTTTGTAGCCAACCGTTCGATAACTCCCAATTTCAGGCGGGGAACTAGAGGCCATATCAGCTTCTTTTTTTATAACTGTACCATCCTCCGTTTTAAATTCCAATACAGGATTATACATAGTTGTTCGTCTATTTTTACTTGTACTCGCATAGCTAGTGTAATCGACAACTTTTGCTTGATATCTTGTTACAGTTATAGTGTCTTTAATAGAACCAATTAGCAATCTCAATGAACCAACCCCTAAAACCAATACACAGCTAACCACAGCAAATACATAGGCAATCGAGACACAGCCAGTCGCTTTCCTTCTTGCATCATCACTGTCATCAAAAGAATCTCGGTTTTTCCTTTTGACAATTTTCAATGTTAAGACAAAAGACAAAACTAATAATGCGACTAAAAACCAACCTGCCGGAGTCAAAGACATGCTAGAACCATTGGTCAGGTATTCTTTTTCACTAGAAATTTGTTGCATAAAAGATAAATCGAAGAAGTTGTTGTTTTGGTATTTTTCGTAAATCTAAAATAAAACTTTTATCCAAAACAAAAACTTATACGCCAAAATCATTTGCAAAATTTCACATTACCAAATCATCAAATAGAAAAAAACATCATGAATAATACCTACTTTTGCGACCTCAATAAACATAATAAATTTAATGTCAACGAAAGGACCTATTTCTCAATTCATTGAGCACAATTACCGACATTTTAATGCCGCGGCTCTTGTAGATGCAGCTAAAGGATACGAAAAACTATTGAACGAAGGTGGCAAGATGCTTGTCTCTCTTGGTGGAGCGATGAGTACAGCTGAGCTTGGTGTTACCTTGGCTGAAATGATACGTCAGGACAAAATACACATGATCTCTTGTACTGGTGCAAACTTGGAAGAAGATGTCATGAATCTTGTGGCGCATTCTCATTATAGAAGAGTTCCAAACTATCGTTATTTGACAGCGGAAGACGAACAAGAATTACTGGACAACCATTTCAACCGCGTAACGGATACTTGTATTCCAGAAGAAGAAGCTTTTCGTCGTCTGCAAGATCACTTGCATGCACAATGGAAAAAAGCCGAAGACGCTGGCGAAAGATATTTCCCTCACGAGTTTTTATACAAAACGGTTTTGAGTGGTGAGCTAGAGCAATATTACGAAATCGATCCAAAAGACAGTTGGATTTTGGCGGCTGCAGAAAAGAATTTGCCAATCGTCTGTCCAGGATGGGAAGACAGCACAACCGCTAACATTTTTGCTAGTTATGTAATCAAAGGTGAATTGCAAGCAAGCACAGTTAAATCCGGTATTGAATATATGGTTTGGTTGACAGAACAGTATCGCGAACTGAGTGTAGGTCGTGGTATTGGATTTTTCCAAATTGGTGGTGGCATTTCGGGCGATTTTCCTATTTGTGTCGTTCCGATGATGGCGCAGGATTTGGAATGGGCTGAAGTTCCATTGTGGGCATATTTCTGTCAGATTTCTGATTCCACTACATCTTACGGTTCTTATTCCGGAGCTGTACCAAATGAAAAAATCACTTGGGGTAAACTCTCTCCTACTACACCATCTTATGTAGTAGAAAGTGATGCAACAATAGTTGCTCCTTTGATATTTTCTTATGTTTTGGGAAGATAATAAAAAGATATTCTCACATACATAAACCATTCTCAATATATTTGGGAATGGTTTTTCTTTTTAAGTTAACAATACCAATTATGATAAGTCAACACTTAATTGAACGTTTGGAAGAAAATGGCATCGCTCAAAATGATATAGATACATTAAATAATTTTGAACCTAGAGATGGATTTGAATTTTTATCTGAACATGAACAATTCGGAATGGAGGAATATATCAATTCTTATGCAGATGAGTATGGGTTACTTATACCAATATTAACGGATAATAATTCTAATTTCATCTGCGTCACAAATAATGGATATGTTTGCTATTTATCACATGATGAGATTAATCTTACACCTCTTTTTAAGAATATTGCCAATCTTATCAATAGCGTAAAACAAAACCCTGAAGCTTGGGATATCCAAGAAATGCCTGCTTCAGCATTTGATTTTGATGATTTACCTTTTTAGAGAAACGACGCCTTACTAGCCCATTTAAAACACCAGAGTTAATATCAATTAAAGCAATAAAATTTGCACCGTAATTGGTTTATTTAAATAAAGAAAGACTATATATCCAATACACAAAAGGCTTGCAATGCAAGCCTTTTGTGTAAATCATCGTTCTCTCAATCGTTCATCGGTATAAGTAATTTCCGTTTTTCCGTGAGGGGAAGGAACGCCGTTTTCATCTAGGTGAACAAATACTATTTTATCTACGGTCAATATGACATTTTTGGTAATCTTATTGCGAACTTGACAAGTCAATGTTATGGAGGTTGTTCCAAAATGAGTCGCTTTCAATCCTAGTTCAATAATGTCGCCTGTTCTACCCGGATTTTCAAAATTGATTTCGGACATGTACTTAGTGACAACTTTGTTACTTCCTAACTGGATAATAGCGTAGATAGCCGCTTCTTCGTCAATCCATTGGAGCAATGCACCACCAAAAAGAGAACCATTCGGATTCAGGTCACCTGGCTTGATCCATTTTCTTGTATAAAAGTTCATTTCTCAAAAAATATTCTAGTTGATTAAATAGTTTCTACTACAACAGCTTTTTCTTCCGAAAAATCATTGATGATGTGATAAAGAGTATCTCTTTCCAATGGTTCTCTCCTAGCCTGTCTTATCATTGC
>QFOI01000416.1 GCA_003241175.1 Pseudopedobacter saltans | reverse complement strand
TTTGTGTTGGTTTTGGTAGTGATACTTTGCATATTGCATTAAAATACTTTATCATAAAAGCGAATTCCATTAACTTGCTGTATCGTTATGGAACAATTATCGGAAGCTACACGCAATATACTTGGTCTTCAACTTCCCACAGATCCTCGTTGGGTAGATTTGGCTGCGATTAGCATGGAAGCTATTTTGACAGACCATGCTTGGTGTGAACAAAAAGCCGCGACTACATGTATTTCTCTGATACAACGTTACCCAAGAAAGGTAGCGCTTGTTGATGCTCTTTCTCCAATAGTTACAGAAGAATGGGGACATTTTAGATTGGTTTTACAGGAAATAAGAAAGCGTGGTTTTACTTTAGGTAACCAACGCCGTGACTGGTATGTACACAAGCTACTTGAATTTCAGCAAAAAGGAGGAGACGAGCAAGGCCGCCTATTGGATCAACTGTTGACGATGGCATTAATAGAAGCAAGAAGCTGCGAAAGATTTAAAAGATTGAGCGAAGGACTTGAAGATCCTTATTGGCGCCATTTTTATCGTAGATTTATGGAAAGTGAGGCCGGGCACTATGTTTTGTTTATTGAGCTAGCAGAAACTTATATTGATACGACTATCGTCCAAAAAAGATGGTCGGAATGGTTGGCATACGAGGCCGATGTTATGGCGAGTCAAGAAGTTAAAGGTGATAGTATTCATTAAAAGACGTTATTATAACAATGATACCCGCAATTAGAGAATGGTTCAATGGTAATTTTGCCGAGGAAAAATACGAAAAGTACAAAGCTTTCTTTTCTAGATATGAAACCGATCCTATTACTTTCCGTATCGCGGAAACGCCGGTTTTTGTACAGAATGATTTCAAGCAAAAAATGCTTGATACTGCGGATTTTATTGTGGAGGCAATAATGTCAAAGGGTTTCAAGGCGATGACGCAGGGTGCAATCCCGGACTTTATCCAATATAAAAATGAAGGAGAGCATCCACATTTTATAGCTTTTGATTTTGGTATTTGTAAAAATCCGGAAAATAGAGAACTGGAACCTCAGTTAGTTGAGATGCAAGGTTTTCCCTCTTTGTATTTTTATCAGTTCTATCAAGAAAAAGCGGCAAGAGAAGCTTATGGTATTCCTGAAAATTATGATATTTTCCTAAATGGATTCAATGAAGAAGCTACAATTGATTTATTGAAAAAGGTCATAGTCGGAAACGAAAACCCGGAGAATGTTATTTTATTGGAACTATATCCCGAAAAGCAAAAAACGAAGATTGACTTCTTTTTTACGGAAAAACATCTAGGCATACAAACTATTTGTCTGACAAAAATAAAGTTTGACGGTGATCAGATTTATTATGAAAAGGAAGGAAAACGAATTCCTGTCAAAAGAATCTACAACCGCTTAATCTGGGATGATGTTGTACGTAATGATGATATTTTTATCAAAGAGCAGGCTGATAAAGTTATGGGAACCAATGTGGAATGGGTAACTCATCCATCATGGTTTTATCGCATCAGTAAATATACGTTGCCATTTTTGCGACATCCCAATATCCCACCCACTTATTTTCTCAATACGTTTAATGAAGCGGCCCCAAAGGATCTGGCTGATTATGTATTAAAGCCTTTGTTTTCCTATTCCGGTAGAGGTGTGATGATACATCCCACACTTTATGATTTTTACAATATTGAAGAACAGTCACAATATATTCTTCAAAAACGTGTGCAATATGATGCTGCAATAGTTACTCCAGACGGTCCAGCAAAAGCAGAAATTAGACTTTTCTACATTTGGGATGAAGAAATGGCTCGACCTATAGCCACACATAACCTCGCTAGATTGACGAAAGCGGAAATGATTGGTGTAGACTTTAACGCTGACCAGAAATGGATAGGTGGATCATTTGCCTATTTTGAAAAATAAAATGGAGAAACGCAATTATTTTCAAGATGTGTGGGATGTCGCTCGTCTAATCCCAAAAGGAAGAGTGACTTCTTATGGTGCCATCGCTAAATACATTGGCATGAAATCCTCTAGAATGGTGGGTTGGGCCATGGCGGCTGCTTCATCTCAAAACGACATTCCAGCTTGGCGCGTTGTCAATAGAAATGGTGAATTGACTGGAAGTCCCCATTTTGAAACACCCACTAAAATGCAGGAATTACTTGAAAATGAAGGAATTGTCGTAAAAAATGGGAAAATTTCGGATTTTAAAAAAATATATTGGGATCCTAGTATTGAGCTTTAAGAATTTTACAAAACGACACGAACATTCCTTCCTAACGTTTTGAAACGCTCACCATTAGCCTGAAGAACGGTGATTGTAATATGTCCCGTTTTGCTTAGATTCTTGTCTTGTACTATTCCAGATTTTCCTTTGTGTGTACCAGCAACAACGGTGCAATGATCACCATTTTGAATGTTTGCTTCTTCGGATTTCATACTGACATTCTTTTATAAATTACCAACAATTATACAAAACCGATGCATATTTGTTGGTGACTGGATAATGATCTACCAAAGTTTAACGCGTAAAGAATCTGGAATATACATTTTATTGTTGGATTGTACATTAAAGGCTTCATAGAAATCTGGGACATTTGGAAATGGTCCATTGACTCTATATTTTGCAGGAGAATGTACATCCGTCAAGATTCTGTTGGCGATAACTTCCTCTCTTTCTTTGTACAACCAACCTAAAGCATAACCAAGACAAAAGCGTTGCAAAGGTGTTTGGCCATTTATTTTTTTGTTTTTTTTGTATGTCTCTGTGCTTTTGAATGCATCCAAACCAATAAGAATTCCACCCAGATCTGCAAGGTTTTCTCCTAAGGTAGCTTTTCCGTTGATATGTAAAGTGTCGACAGGAACAAATTGATTAAACTGTTTTACCAATCCATCTGCTCTTTTGTTGAACTGGGTTTCGTCTGTTTTGGTCCACCAATTTTTCAGGTTTCCTTCCTCATCGTATTGTCTTCCTTCATCATCAAAGCCATGTGTGATCTCGTGGCCAATCGTAGAAGCAGCAGCGTAACCATATACCAATGCATCATCCAACTGCTCGTCACGATAACCAGGTACAGTGAATATTCCTGCGGGCAACACGATCTCATTATTGGAAGGATTGTAATACGCATTGTATGTTTGCGGCGTCATGTCCCACTCGGTTCTATCAACGGGCTTTCCTAATTTGTTCAGGTTATAGTCATTCCGCCATTCGTTGGCCAACAGTACATTATGTGCGTAGTTGTCTTTGTCAAACTTCAAGGAAGAAAAATCTTTCCATTTGTCGGGATAACCGACTTTTTTAGATATTTTGGCTAGTTTGGATAAAGCTCTTTTCTTTGTGCTGTCAGTCATCCAATCCAGTTTTTCAATACGTAC
>QFOI01000415.1 GCA_003241175.1 Pseudopedobacter saltans | reverse complement strand
GGCAATCATTCACAGGGAAGTTTCGCTTATAATTTTGTCGTTTTCTTAGTGTTATTATTGACACTATTGTTTGCCAATTTTGCCGAAGCAGTCGCCGAAGCGCGTGGTAAAGCACAAGCAGATTCTTTAAGAAAAACCAGAGAAGAAACACCCGCGAAAAAGATTGAAATTGTAGGTGAAATATTTATGAACGAAATTCATTTAGTTTCTTCTTCTCAACTTAAAAAAGGTGATTATTTCTTGTGCGAAGCAGGTGATATTATTCCCATGGATGGTGAAATTATCGAAGGTTTAGCGACTATAGATGAAAGTGCCATTACAGGTGAGTCTGCACCAGTAATACGAGAAGCTGGTGGAGACAAAAGTAGCGTTACCGGTGGTACGAAAGTATTGTCTGATAAAATTAAAGTTAAAGTAACCACAGAACCGGGGGAAAGTTTTTTGGATAAAATGATTGCCTTGGTAGAAGGTGCTAGTAGACAAAAAACGCCAAATGAAATTGCCTTAACTATTTTATTGGCAGGATTTACATTGGTATTTATTATAGTTTGTACTACCTTAAAACCCTTTGGTGATTATGCTAATACGCCTATTACGATTGCGGCATTTATAGCTTTGTTTGTATGTCTAATTCCAACAACGATCGGCGGTTTGTTGAGCGCAATTGGTATTGCGGGCATGGATCGTGCATTACGTGCCAATGTGATTACCAAAAGTGGTCGTGCTGTAGAAACTGCCGGCGATATTGATGTTTTGTTATTGGATAAAACAGGTACCATCACTATCGGAAATAGAAAAGCAACACATTTCTGGCCAGCGGAAGGAGTATCAGAGGAATCATTTATAAATTCCGTAGTATTGGCTTCCTTAGCTGACGAAACGCCAGAAGGTAAGTCCATATTGGAATTGGCAAATGCAGATCGCTCCAACTATTCTACTACAGATGCGCAGTTTATACAGTTTACTGCCGAAACTAGATGTTCTGGTATTAATATTGACGGACGTAAAATCCGTAAAGGAGCAACAGATTCTATTAAAAATATAGTGGAAAAATCAGGTAATATTTTTCCAAATTCTATTATAGAAAAAACAAAGGAAATTGCTTCTAACGGTGGAACTCCTTTGGTTGTTTCCGAAAATGGAAAAGCGATGGGAGTTGTGGAATTACAAGATATAATCAAGCCAGGCATTCAGGAACGTTTCGAACGTTTGCGTAAAATGGGAGTAAAAACAGTGATGGTTACGGGTGACAATCCATTAACGGCAAAATATATAGCTGAAAAAGCAGGTGTAGATGATTTTATCGCGGAGGCAAAACCAGAAGATAAAATGAACTATATCAAAAAGGAGCAACAATCTGGCAAACTCGTAGCCATGATGGGAGATGGCACAAACGATGCTCCAGCGCTAGCCCAAGCTGATGTGGGTGTTGCGATGAATAGTGGCACGCAAGCGGCAAAAGAAGCAGGGAATATGGTCGATTTGGATAATGATCCAACCAAATTGATTGAAATAGTTGAAATCGGAAAGCAGCTATTGATGACGCGTGGTACATTAACTACTTTTAGTATAGCGAATGACGTAGCTAAATATTTTGCTATCGTTCCGGCTTTGTTTATCACTTCAATTCCTGCTTTGCAAAAATTAAACATTATGCATTTGCATAGTCCGCAAAGTGCGATTCTATCCGCAGTTATTTTCAATGCAATTATTATTCCGATGTTGATTCCATTAGCATTAAAAGGCGTAACCTACAAACCAATTGGGGCAAGTGGTTTATTACGTAGAAACCTTTTCATCTATGGATTTGGAGGGATTTTAGTTCCATTTATAGGTATCAAATTGATTGATCTATTAGTAGCATTATTTGTTTAAAACTTGGCATTTATTCTCTATATATGCGATTGCTTCGTTTCTATATTCCTAACAATATACATATCCTTAAATAGCAACGGTGGATTACACATGAGAGCGAAGCAATCTTCCTAAAAAATAAAAAAATTATGAAAAAAAATATTCTTCCAGCAATCAGATTAACTATTTTATGTGCCATCATATTTGTCGCAGGTTATAGTGCCTTGGTTTTTGGTGCTGCAAAATTTGCTCCTGGTAAAGGACAAGGTCAAACTATAGTTGTAAATGGACATAAATACTATAGTAATATTGGTCAAAAATTTACAGAGGACAGATATTTCTGGTCACGACCATCTGCCGTAGATTATAATGCAGCAGGATCAGCTGGTAGTAACAAAGGTCCTTCTAATCCTGAATATTTGGCAACTGTAAAAGCGAGAATTGATACTTTTTTAGTACACAATCCTGGAATTAAAGCATCTGACATTCCTTCCGATATGGTAACAGCAAGTGGTAGTGGCTTGGATCCAAATATATCTGTACAGGGTGCCAAAATCCAAGTTGCTAGGATTGCGAAAACTAGGAATTTATCCGAAGAAAAAGTTATGAATTTGGTAAATGATAATATTGAAAAACCATTTCTAGGCTTATTCGGAACAGAAAAAATAAATGTATTGAAACTCAATATCGCTTTAGATAACTTAAAATAGTATATACTCAAAATTACTGCTAGTAGGTAATTGTCTACCAATTACACACACTTTTA
Organism: Pseudopedobacter saltans; assembly: GCA_003241175.1. GTDB lineage: Bacteria > Bacteroidota > Bacteroidia > Chitinophagales > Chitinophagaceae > Rhizosphaericola. Next base: position 761 of record QFOI01000415.1, on the reverse strand, counting down.
AAAAACTAAATTTTATTATGTTGAAACATTTTATTGCAGGTATTGCCTGCATAGGGGCTTGTGCTGCCGCAAATGCGCAATCCGTAACTGATAGCGTGCGCGAAAAAATCCCTTTTGAGGGAATAGAAACTAACTGGCAAAATGGTGCGGATAGAAGAGATTCAACCGTATTTCATGGTAAGTATTTTATTCCAAGTATACTAGTAGATCTAAACTATACACACTCATACAATAATCCTAATGATAACACAGTTGTTGGTTCTACAGCTCTAGCTAGAAATAATGAAATGCAACTGTCTCATTTAAATATTGGTGGAGATTTTGTCTATAATAATGTACATGCAAGAGTGATGTCTCAATTTGGTATGCGATCTATTGTTATTCCTAGGAATGATTATAGTGTTTATCGGGGTCAGTATCAACTAGGAAATGTATATAGATACTTATCTGAAGCGTATGCTGGTATCCACCTTAACAAACTGTACGGTATCAATATAGATGCTGGTTTATTTCTTTCATATATTGGTCTAAATTCATATTATCAGGCCGAAAATTGGGAATATCAAGCTTCTTATACATCTGATAATACACCTTGGTTTTTTAATGGAATTAGAATACAGGTCTATGTTTCTAAACATCTGAAATTAGAACCTTGGATTATTAATGGTTGGCAGAGTTATGGAAAATTTAACTCTATGCCAGGCTTAGGTATGCAAACTTTATGGATGCCAAGTAGCAATATTAAATTAATAAGTAATAAC
>QFOI01000414.1 GCA_003241175.1 Pseudopedobacter saltans | reverse complement strand
ATGGAAAAAGTGGTGGTTATTCTTGGTTGCAAGAGCACCTAGACACGGGATATATTGCGGCATGGTACACTCCGGAAGCAAATGATGCGGCGATTATCAATAGTGGCATGAGTCGTTGGCACAACTATTACGTGGAGGGTATGAATTGGTTGACGCAAAATGTTGGTATTGATGGCATCTATCTGGACGATGTAGCTTTTGACCGTACAATTATGAAGCGTATCAAAAGAGTATTGACCAAAGATGGACATCCGGGAATTATAGATTTGCATTCTGCTAATCAATATAATGAAAGAGACGGATTTAACAATAGCGGTAATTTATATCTTGAGTTGTTTCCTTATCTAAATCGCTTGTGGTTTGGAGAATATTTTGATTATGAAAAAAACACGCCTGATTTCTTTTTGACAGAAGTTTCAGGTATCCCTTTCGGATTGATGGGAGAGATGCTGCAAAGTGGAGGCAACCAATGGCGAGGACTGTTGTACGGAATGACAAGTCGCCTTTTGTGGGACGATTCTCGGGATCCACGTCCAATATGGAAAGTGTGGGACAGTTTTGGGATGCAGGGTTCAAAAATGATTGGCTATTGGGTTAAGAATAATCCTATCAAAACAGACAATGCCAATGTGCCGGTGACTATTTACAAAAAAGAAGGAAAGGCGCTAATTTCCCTTGCTAGTTGGGCGCCGGAAAAAGTCAATGTAAAACTTCAAATAGATTGGAAAAAATTGGGCATAGACCCTAGCAAAGCAAAAATAGTCGCTACAGAAATGACAGATTTTCAACCAGGAAAAAGTTTCACTATTAATGAATCTATTCCAGTAGAGCCTAAAAAAGGTTGGCTGTTGGAGATTTCGGAGTAGACAATATAAGATTAAAATTACTTCTCCTCTGCCGTTGTTGGTGTTATCACCAACAACGGCTTTTTTAAATGAGAGATTGCTTCACTTCGTTTGCGATGATGTCTAATTTAGTCCAATGAACCCTTTGAAAAAATGCCGCCAAATCCTAATCGGACGCCAAACTGTGATTCACGTCCATTGGAAAATGATTGAATAAAATCTACACGGATAACCTTAAAAATATTTTCCAATCCCATGAATGCTTCAATGTAATTGTTGTCTGTATTGACATAGAAAGCATTAGAGCCCGCTACAAGATTCCAGTTCAGTTTCTTGAATAGCGGAATTTTGTTCGTCAGCATTCCGTTGAAATGATGTTCAATATGCCCATTGACATAAAAAGATGCGGTCGTGCTATTGGCGTAATAATGAGCCAACTGAAAACTATTCAAATAAGGGGCTGCAAAAATAGTTTGGTTGCCATTGAAGTGTACAAAATCTTGAACGGCGACATTCTTCTTGTTTAAAAATCCTCCTATGTCAAACTTGTACTTGAAAATTCCGCCTAGCTTGAAATCATTGGTGTTTTCAATCCCTGCACTCCATTTGTCAAAATTGGAAGTACTACTCAAAACATTGTCCAAACCTTTTTGATAGGAGAGGCTAAAGGTTGGCATTTTGGAACCAATAGAAGATTTATAGTTGGGATATTGGATATAGCGTTGTCCGGGCTGATAACGAAGCCCGATGCCTACAATTAAAGCTTTGTTTTCCACAAAAGGTGATGACAATAATTCAGTAGGATAATTCGGCGTAAATTCTGGATGCTTTGCCGCACTGATAAACGCACTATTTTCCACATAAGTTCTATTTTCATAACGAGCGAAAGCACTCCATTCAAATCCACTTTCATAACCTTTAGCAAAAGCAATATTCGTATAAACGTTTTCGTATAGTTTCATATAGTTCTGTCCCCAAAATAAAGTGTGGATGGCGTTTGCCAAAGGTGATATGGGATTGGCATTGTTGTATTGACTAAGGCGTTTTCCTCCACTGATGGACCAATAACGATATGCTTTTGTTGCAAAAGTACTATCTCTTCTTTTTTGCCAAGTAATGCGCATGTCGGGATTGAGGTGCCCATTGGAAAAACCATAACGTATATGTGGTGAGACAAAAAGCAAATTATTTTTGAAACGATGTGTCCAAGTAACCGTACTGTTGAGAGATACGCCCTCGACCGTATTGTACTGAAGTCTTGGAAGGATAGGAGCAATGGTCAAACCATTAAGTGCAATGCCGGAATCGTTTCTAAAACCTTTGTAATATCCGTCCCAAATGATTTTGCTTACCGTTAGTTGTTCCCTTTTTCTGAAAATACTGTCTTGGTGTTCTTTGTTGTTTTTGAGTGATTGCTCTTTGTGGTAGATGCTATCTCTTTGCACATAATTCAGCGTTTCCTCTTGAGTCAGTTGTATAGGGCGAATAGAATCCCAATAGTTGATACTTTTTTTGTTGACATCTTTTTCATATTGAGCAACTACATTGTTGAAATAATTCTTGGGGAATTGTGGTACTGTGTCATATTTACTATAAACATTCAATGCGTCTCCGTACATATTGAAACCCAATACATCAAAGGAAAAGTGAACAACAAGTTTACTTGGCTCCCATACGTTTTTGCCTATTGACGTCTGTTCTTGTTGTATGTGAATGGTGTCCAACAATTGTAGTTGCGACTCTTTGGTGACGATCACGTCTATGTTGTAGATGCGCCAATCTCCATCTGTAATATTGATCTCTCCGTCAAAAAGTGGTTCGTATTTTCTTTTTGGACGAAGTCTGATTCGGTGAATTTTGATGCCATTTTCCGTAAATGAACCAATATAGGAGAAATTGTAATAGTGAAATGCCGCATCTGCGATAGGTGAAACAAAGCCACGACTACCTACCGTAGAAAGTATTTGGACATTATCATTGTAGAACTGGATAAATGTAGGGAAATTGAAACCATAACCATTACTACCGCTTTCTCTTCCGGAAATAACCGAAAGTTTACTTTGCTTTGGTTTTTTGTAGGCGTATCGAGTAATTGATTCGGAGAGGTAAAGCATGCCTTTGCCTGTAGAGTCGACACCCATGTCTTTTTTGTCTTCTTCCTCTATTTTCTTGAAAAAAACTTTTTTGGGAAGAGAGCGGCTTTGCATCTGCATTTTGATATAGACATCACAGGTGAAAGAGTCCAATGGCGAACGATATTGGGGTTTCATCCTAATCGCGTTTTGGATGATTTTGTTAGATGGATCTTTTTTACTCGATTGTATGACAACGGATTCTAGATCAGATTCAATCGGTTTTAATTCAAAATCTAGCGTCTGGTCTTTATCCGCAACTGTTATTTTCTTAGATATTTGTTGGTAGCCAATGAACTGGCACGTAATGTTATATTCTCCAGGAGTAAGGTTCAGTTTGTATTTTCCATGTGCGTCCGCCGTTGTTCCTATTCCGTTTTTTGTAAAAATAGAAGCATAGGCAACCGCT
>QFOI01000413.1 GCA_003241175.1 Pseudopedobacter saltans | reverse complement strand
CGGACTGTTTGCCAGAGTTCTTCTTTTTCTTAATGGTTTCCGGATCTGGGAAATACTGCAAAAAGGCTGTTCTGATAGCTTTGTTCAAAAGGTTCACTGCCACTTGGTAAGGTCCTTCCTGTTCGCCTTCGTAGACAAGTTCTATTTTTCCAGTTATGGATGGAACGATTCCCATTAGGTCACTGATCCAAACCTGCGTAGACGATTCTCCATTTATAATAGCACGTCTTTCGGCTGTGCTGACAAGATTTTCGTAGGCGGCGATGGTTAGACGAGCACTGACTCCACTTTTTTTGTCCACATATTCGTTGTTTCTAGCTTCAAAAGCAACGAGCTCAACGATTCTTTTTAATAAATCCGCGACTTCAACAGCTCCTTCTTGTTCGGGTAGGATATTGGCTTCCTGTTCTGTTATGGACAATGCAGTTTCCAATTTGAGAGGGTAGTGGGTCAATATTTGACTTTCGATTCTGTCTTTTAATGGGGTTACAATACTTCCTCTATTGGTGTAATCTTCAGGATTAGCTGTGAAAACAAACAAAATATCCAAAGGCATCCTTAGCTTAAATCCACGTATTTGAATATCTCCTTCCTGCAAAATATTGAAAAGAGACACTTGTATCCTTGCTTGAAGATCCGGTAATTCATTTATAACAAAAATAGAGCGGTTACTTCTTGGTATGATACCATAATGGATAGCGTTTTCGTCACTGAAACTTATCCGAAGATTAGCTGCCTTGATAGGATCGATATCTCCAATAAGGTCGGCGACGCTTACATCAGGTGTAGCCAATTTTTCCCCATATCTTTCTTCTCTTCTTAGCCACGAGATCGGAGTGTCGTCGCCTTTTTCTGCTATTAAATCTACGGCATATTTACTGATGGGTGCGAAAGGATCATCATTGATCTCGCTTCCTGCAACGATGGGAATAAATTCATCCAAAAGATGAACCATCTGTCTTGCCAGACGCGTTTTTGCCTGTCCGCGTAATCCGAGATATAATATATTGTGTCGACTGAGAATCGCTCTCTCGGTGTCTGGAATAACCGTATCCTCGTATCCCAAAATACCTGGAAAAGGATTATTTTTTTGTTTGAGTTGTTCAATAAGGTTGGATCTTATTTCTTCCTTGATCGATTTTGTCTTATACCCGCTCTTTTTTAATTCGCCTAGCGTATTGATTTTTTGTGTATCCATATTTCTAAGGTACGCCATTTTGAATACCTACAAAAAAACACCAAAGAATTAACGAGTTTTTCAAGATAAAACTTGCATGTGACTACTTCATTTTCGGAATGCTATTTTCTAAAAACTCAGTTTTTGTTGGCGAGAAAAATCTATCGGAACAGTCATGTAAAATCCTCCTTTGCCAACTTTCACAGTTCCTAAAAAATGAACGGTAACAGAACCGGACAAAAAAGTTGACAAGGCATTTTTTAAAATGGGCTTCATGTCCACTTTCATTTTTGCAGGATAACTAAAATCTTGATTAGGCAAAATATGCGTTACCGAATCCTGTTGGTAATGACCGACCAAATGATCATTGGCAAAAATCTGGCAATCCAACTTTTTGAAATCTACCTGCGAACTGTTCGGATTGGAAAACAGCAATTCTGTAAAAAGGGTGGAAGAATCCATCCCAACATCTTCGATTTTGAATTGGTTGATACCCTTAAAAACGAGTGGTTTTGGTTTAGAACAACTACCTAAAATACACAAAACTGAAATTGACAAGAGGGCGGGAGAGGCCCATTTAGCGCTTCTTTTCATAAATGCAATATTACATTCCTAAAATTAATTTAAGCGCAGTATTCGGCAAATTTGTCTTTTCTTTGCCTACTAGTTTTTTTAGCAAACTATCAAATGAAGTCAGAATAGTTGATATGCTAAATTATTTAACTAATATTTTTTAACTCAAATAACTGAAATATAAATATTTATATTAATTATTTTAATTTTTTGTGTATATAAATATTAAATAAAAAGTGTTCATGTTTTGTTCGAAAAGATTGAACTGTCAAAATGTCCTTTTATGTTAGAAAATGATACTTTATTAGTTGAAAACCATTATTTTACATCAGTTTATTTATTTAAAAATTCAATTGATAAAACATATATAAAAATTTCACCATGCGAATCGTACAAAAAGATGTCTTTTAAGAATCGATGTATGCTAGTAGGGAGTAATGGATTGATTTCTTTGTCGGTTCCGATAGAGAATGGAAGGGATCAAAAAGTGGCGTTCAAGGATGTGAGAATATCGAGTTCTCAACCTTGGCAAAAAGTACATTGGAGGACAATTAGCAGTTGTTACGGCAAGTCACCCTTTTGGGAATATTATGCAGATTACTTTGCTCCTTTGTTTGAAAAGAATTTTGAGTTTTTATGGGATTTGAATACTGAAATTTTGCAGTTATTGTGGCGTCTTATTGATAAGAAAATGAAAATAGTTATTGAAGATCAACAGGTTAGCGCTGTTTCTTCACTTGGTTATGATTTTTTGCCTAAGAATTATGCTGAAAAACCGAATCCGGTTATTTACGGTCAGTTGTTTGAGGATAGGATTGGTTTTAAGCCTAATGTATCCATATTAGACTTGTTATGTATGGAAGGCCCTAATACAGGTAGTAAGTTGAAGGAATTTATTGTCAGTTAAATTTAGTAATTATTTGATATCCAACTATTTTGTATTTATATGTACTGACGTTGATATCTAACTTTTTAATTCTCTTGCGGGGGTAATAGCTAGGTAGATTTTTTCCTTACCCTTCACAAGTAAAAAGTTATAATCACTTGATTGTAATTCTGTTACGTATGTTTCGGTTGCGATACCATTTTCAACTGAAGCCGCATATTGGTAAGCTGTTCTTTCAATAGGGAAGCGGTTATTGATGTTACGAACTAGTTTTTCGAAAATGAGACCATTCCCATTTTCCAGATCTTTAGTATTCCACACAAATACAGCCTTATTATTGGAGATTTCCATGGTTTGCCATTTGGTCTCAGTGTGGTTATTTGGTTGGATGTAGGAGGCTAGGCGTACAAATGTATTTCGGTTGGCTCCATTAATTTCAGGTAATTGTTCTGCTCCTTTTTGGGTGGTTTTCGTAACTGCTATATTTTTTTGATATTTTCTATTCTGTTTATTATCAATACTATTTACAAAATGTCTTTTATTTATTTTCGCTTCTTGCTCATTGATGATATTCGTATTTCCTAAAGAGAAAACAGGAGCTGTGTTATTCTCTGTTATTGGGATGATGGCGAGTTTTTCAGGAATATTTGTCTGTTCAATAACAACGTTACCTCCTGAAAACAAGCTAAATAAAAATGCAGCTAGAGCAACCATTTGTAAGCTTATTGATGTCTTGACAATGTTTCTTTTTCCTTCCAATATATAGCTTGCTCTATTG
>QFOI01000412.1 GCA_003241175.1 Pseudopedobacter saltans | reverse complement strand
GTTACGGAGCTCTCATCAAGACGTTGTACATGTGGCGTGCCACAACTAGAGAAAAGGAATGCAGAGGTCGTTACCACTGTTGTAAACAGTAGTGTCATGGTTGTTTTTTTCATGTTTTTAAGGATTTGTTTTGCCTACTCTTTGAAACCGTTTTCGGCTAACCGGTTTTTTGGGTTGTAACAATTGTTATGTTTCTGGTTGCAAATATGGTGGCTTCAAAATCCGCTATGAAGGGTGTTTTTCCCCTCAAAAAAGGGTATTTTTCGGATGGGATATGTAGACAAAAAAAGCCCTATTGGGTAACCAATAGGGCTTTTTTGAAAAATTAGAAATACTTTATTTAAGTAGAGAGGCCAATTTGTTTTCAAGATCAGCACCTCTAAGATCTTTGGCTATTATTTTACCCGAAGGATCCAATAAGAAGTTTTGTGGAATAGACTGTACCGCATACAACTGTGCCACTTCATTATTCCAATATTGGAGGTCGGAAACCTGATTCCAATACAACTGGTCCTTATGGATGGCATTTATCCATTTTTCCTTACCGTTTGGTTGATCTAGTGAAACGCCTAAAATAGTAAAATTCTTGTCTTTATATTCGTTGTATGCTTTTACCACATTAGGATTTTCAGCACGGCAAGGACCGCACCAACTAGCCCAAAAATCAATCAATACATATTTGCCTCTAAGAGACGTTAATTGGAACGGATGACCATTGGTGTCGTTTTGTGTAAATTCAGGAGCAATTCTTCCAATGGAAATTTTTTCTACTTTCTTTAGTTTTTCATCAAAAGACTTACCTGCCACGGAATTTTTGATCGGAGTGCTCAAAGAGGAAAAAATCGGATTCACGTCATCGAAATCAATAGTGTATCCTGCATAATTCTTCACGGCATCTAATGCTACGAAAGAGTTTTTGTGCGTTTGGATAAAAGCTAAATACTGCTTTTTTTGGAGATTTTCTTGTTCGTCAATCTGTCGTTCTAATGGGCCGGTTTTAGCTGTATCGCTTTGCTCTTCCTTAGACAGTGCATAGTAATTACTGATTAGGGTTTGCGTTTTTTCTTTTGAAGGTTTTAAGGCCAATTGCAATGCGTTATTGTCTTTATTATTTAGGCCACCAGACACAACAGACTCTTTAAGATTGGTGCTGCCATCAACTTTGATGACGCCATTTTCTAGATAAATACTTTTGCTGTCCTGATTCCTTTTATTTTTAGTTTCCCCGTCCGAATAAGTTAAAACCGCACCTGATGGTTCGGATACTTGTCCTTTAAATTCAAATATTCCATTATTCAATAAGGTAGAATCTGTAATTCGTTTACCGTCTTCTAGATAACGCAAATAAATTTTGCCAGATGTAAGACCACTTATTTTTCCTTCTATTTTATAATCTATTTTGGAATTTTGTGCAAAAACAGGAAATGAGATTGCGGATGTGAGCGCAAGGGTTAATAATCTTTTACTTTTTGTCATAGTTTTGTTTTGTGAATCAAGTACGAATTTGAAAATATAAAAAGCAAAATAAGTCAAAAAATATTAATCTATAAAATTAATAGACTAATAAAATTTTGACCATAAAATTTCTCGAAAAAGCCTCAGCAATTTGCTGAGGCTTTTGTTAAGTTAATTTTGTATAATCCGAAGATACAAGATCCCAATTGACGACATTCCAAAATGTGTCAATATACTCCGGTCTTTTGTTTTGATGCTTAAGGTAATAAGCGTGTTCCCATACATCCAAACCTAATATTGGCGTACCTTTCGCCTCCGAAAATGACATTAAAGGATTGTCTTGATTGGGTGTGGAAACTATTTTTAGCTTTTTGCCATCAACGACTAGCCATGCCCAACCAGATCCAAAAACACCTGTTGCAGCTTTTGCAAATTCTTTTTTGAAACTATCAAAACTTCCAAACTGTGCCGTAATAGCAGATTCTAGTTTGGCAGAAGGTTTCGTTGTTTTTGGAGATAGCCATTTCCAAAACAAAGAATGGTTGTAATAACCGCCTGCGTTGTTTCTTAAGGCAGATTCCGTAGGCTTTACATTTTTGATAATGGACAAAATATCTTGATCAGCATAAGATGGATTAGCCACAATAGCTTTGTTGAGATTGTCAATATACGCCTGATAATGTTTCGTATAGTGTATACGCATCGTTTCGGTGTCAATATGAGGTTCCAGAGCCGCGAAATCATAAGGCAACGTATCGGGTTTGAAAGGCGCCTTAGGTAAATAATCCTTTTTGAATGCAAATGATTTTCCTGCTACCAAAACGCCAGCTCCGATCATGCCCATGTCTTTTATAAATGTTCTCTTATCCATATTGCTACAATTTTAGGTTACTATTAGGGTACAATTTTAACTAAAAATCGTTGAAACAAATGTTATAATTTACAAAACCCTATTGAATTGAGGTATTGTGACACTAAAATTACATATAGCCATTATTTCTTTTATTTTTGTGGCGTGAGAAGAAAAAAAGAAAGAATAGTATTAGAAGATGTCCTTGTTTCGGACTATGCAGCAGAAGGTAAGTCCTTGGCAAGGGTTGATGGCAAAGTGGTATTTATAGAAAATACGATACCTGGTGATATCGTGGATGTCCAACTTTCCAAAAACAAAGCGGATTGGGCAGAAGGTTTTCCCTTGCGCATGAAACAAAAATCGACAAGTCGTATTGATGCATTTTGTTCGCATTTTGGTGTGTGTGGTGGTTGCAGTTGGCAAACTTTACCTTATAATTTACAGCTTCAGTATAAACAACAGCAGGTAGTTGACAACCTAACCCGTATCGGAAAAGTGCAATTGCCGCCCATCGCACCCATAGTCGGATGCTCTGAGACCGTTGGTTATCGCAATAAAATGGAATACACTTTTTCCACCATGCGTTATATTCCAAGAGAAGAATTCATCGAATTAAAAGAATCAGGTAAGTTAGAAGAGGAATCGAAAAAAGGTGGTGCGGGTTTGCATGCCAAAGGTTTTTTTGACAAGGTGGTAGATATTGACATTTGTTATCTACAAGCCGAACCTACCAACAAGATCCGTCATTTCGTTTCAGAATATGTTAGAAAAAACAATCTGTCTTTTTACGATATTAAGGCTCACACAGGTTGGATGCGCAATGTTATGATACGTATTGCTACGACTGGCGAGGTCATGGTAAATATTGTCATTGCCAGAGAAGATAAAGCGCAAAGAGAAGATCTTTTACAAAAACTAGTCGACAATTTCCCCGAAATAACAACACTACTGTATACTATCAACGGAAAGAAAAACGATTCCATCTATGATCTTGAACCTATAGTCTGGAAAGGCGAGGGGTTCATCATGGAAAAATTAGAAGATTTTAAGTTTAAGATCAGCCCAAAATCTTTTTTTCAAACCAATACCAAACAGGCAGAAAGACTTTATCAA
>QFOI01000411.1 GCA_003241175.1 Pseudopedobacter saltans | reverse complement strand
AAACCATTTAAAAACAAAAAATTGATTCTTCGGATAGTTGAAATGCTTTCTTTTCCTTATTCTGGAAAAGATTTTTTCACAGATTATCATAGAAAAAGAATCCAACCCATATTTGTTTAAAATTTTCACGCTTTCCATTTTTCCATATTTGTTAAACCTTATCGAAATAGCTAAAAATTTTTCAATATATATTTCATTTGGAGTATTTATTTTGTCCAGCTCTTTTTTAAAACACGGAAATAACAATGAATCTGAGAGTTCTTTGTCGATATATTTCAGAAAGCACTCTTTTTTATAAACAGACTGGATTTTCTGTCCAAGAGCAATGCTTTCAATATTCAAAAGAAATAGTAAACAAAATATAAATATTTTCATTTCGTGTTTGTTTGAATGTGTTAATTAATACATTTCTTACCGAGAGAAGAAGAGTCACCATGTTCTTCAAGTTGCAACGCACTACTTACAGCCACCTTGAATGTTGAATCCGCATTTTTCCATCCTGCAATTTCGTTGTGTTGTAGTCCGGCATAAGCAAGTTTATTGTAATACGAAATATCAAAACGATTTCCATCGAACCCTGATATTGCATCACCAATAACACTAATGTATCTGCTAGCCATGATTTCGTGTCCAAATAGGTTCATAACAGCATTATATTCCCGTAATAATGTGTTACCAAATTCACTAGTAAGTCCATTTTTATTGAAATCTCTAATCATCCTATCTACATCAATAAACGCCCCCAAATCTTTCAACGTTTGATTTAGCTTAGCTGTATTTTTTGTAGCAATTGATTTAAGAATATCATATTCAATGTAAGCATGAGCTATTTCATGAAACATATAAGATGCTGTATATAATTGAGTTGAGGAAGATATAGTTGGTTGATAAAATGTTATTGTAAAATCCTTGCTTATTACTGATCCGTCAATCGAAGTGTTGCCAGATTCTGTTCTTGCAACCACGTATTGATCTAATTCGTAACGATCTTGAGAAAGATTTACGTTCAAGTTTACAGTTTTAGAAAAGCCTAATTTCTCTATAAAATTATTTAAGATATTGGGAGAGTTATTGCCTGAAAATAGAATTCTTGTTACAACACTATCCAAACATGGGTTTTTCTTAAGCGAGGTGTCCAATTTAATTTTATAAAACTCTTCCTCCTCATCCTCTTCTTCTGGATCTGGATCCCAACCGCCACCAGTTTCATCTATTATTTCATCTTTATAAGTGTCTTCATTATTGTTAGTGGGGGTTGTAATGCACAAATTCTTCTTACGACTGTTTGTACAGATCACTTCATTGTTTGGTCCGTCACTAGCATAGCAGGTCCCAGGAATCGTGATCTCGTAACATTTAGTAGTGGAAGTGGACATCAATGTTACAGGCTTACTTACAGAGCCGGCAATACTGTTGTTTTTCGGGCTACGATACATAATTGCCCCATTCGTTCTTGGTATTGTTAGACTATTGGAAGCGGAAGTGCCAAATGCAACAAACCTCTTGTCTGTTAGTTCCTTTTTATAGATGCTGAGTGGTTCTCCATTCCTAATCGATAGATATATCTGCATCGGGACTGTATATTCTTTGCCATCCACGGAATAGGTCCCTTCATTATTTTTTGTCAATAGTGCCGCTTCATATTGGCTGTTGGTCTTGTTTTTTCTTATTACGAGGAAGAGGCTCTTATTCTTTGCTATTGTGGAAGCGGTAAACGGGATTTTGTAATAAATCCTATTTCCGGAATAGAAAGAATCCAACTTATTCCAATCCAAGCGAGCTGATATATCCTTATTGTCCGTATTGGGATTGGATGCATAAAGGATAGTCTCTCCCATACCTTTTGTTTCAACCCAAGACCTTAGTTCCTTTGACCTTTGCGATATAGACTCATTAGAAGAGTCTTGATTTTTTCGACAGGCGAAGACAGCGATGACTAAAACAAGGCTGGTAATTAAATATTTTCTCATAAGTAGGTTATTCGTTTAATGAATTATAGCTTGGTTTCCTAAAAGTCGAAAAATATTTTTAGGTCGCAAAAAAAAGTTTCGTTTTCCAAATATAAATTCCTTTCTCCATCAAAAAGCCCATCCAATATTGGACGGGCTTAGTTGCAAAAATTATATAGATGTAATTAAAAACCGTGTATTCCATTAACCGTAGTGTATTTAAAACTCAAGTGGGCATCAGGATAAGCGTACTTGAATGCACCGTGCGCCATCAATGCCGCTTCGTGGAAACCACAAAGTATTAATTTCAATTTTCCGGTGTAGGTATTGATATCTCCAATAGCAAAAATACCCGGAACATTAGTGGAGTATGAATCTCTGTCAACAGCAATGGCCGCTTTGTCAATATCCAAACCCCAATTGGCTATTGGTCCCAATTTTGGACTCAAGCCAAACAAAGGAATCAGGTTATCAGCCTCTATTGGTTTGGTTACTTTATCTGCGTTTTCGATATGAACTTCTTTCAATACACCGTTTCCGCTTACTTTGACGACGTTGCATTTCAACAAAAGATTGATTTTTCCTTCCTCTGCTAATTTGGCAACCTTGTCGGCAGATGCAGGTGCGCCACGGAAAGAATCACCTCTGTGGACAAGCGTTACTTCTTTGGCAACATCAGCTAAAAATATTGTCCAGTCTAAAGCAGAGTCTCCGCCACCTGCCAATACAATTTTCTTGTCTCGGAAATGTTCTGGATCTTTTACCATATAAGTAATCCCTTTTCCATTTTCGAATATTTCCAAACCTTCTACCGCTGGTTTGCGTGGTTCGAAACAGCCCAATCCGCCTGCAATACAGATGGCTTTGCAATGCACTTCTGTATTTTCGTTGGTTTTTACGATAAAGGTATTGTCGTCCTGTCTTTGTATTTCGTCCACACGTTCACCTAGAGTAAAAGTCGGCTTGAATGGATCTATTTGTTCCATCAAGTTGTCAATCAATTCCTGTGCTTTGACACTTGGATATCCAGGGATATCATATATGGGCTTGTGTGGATATATTTCCGATAATTGTCCTCCGACTTGTGGAAGTGCGTCGATAAGATGGCATCTCATCTTCAATAAACCTGCTTCAAATACGGCAAAAAGTCCGACAGGACCAGCTCCGATGATGCATAGATCAGTTGTAATCATTGTGCGTACTGATAAATGAATTTTTATAAAAATTTGTGCAAAGGTAGATGATAAACTTCCAATAGGATTTACGAAATACGAAATTTTACCTTTGCGAGACAAAAAGTGCACAAAGGTACATAATAAAAATGATTTGTCTACTGTTTAAGTGGAATAAATAATATTTACCGTTGTGCATTTAGGAAAACAATTAGAGAAAATAAGAGATTGCTTCGTCATTCTTCCTCGCAATGACGGACATTTTTGTTGAAATGCGATAGCAGTCAAACGTCATTGCGAACGAAGTG
>QFOI01000036.1 GCA_003241175.1 Pseudopedobacter saltans | reverse complement strand
GGGATAACTATATTTATATACAATAGATATCCTTCTTCTGGATTTAAGAAACAGTTTTAGCTATAAATATACATTTTATGTACTCATTCGATTTCAACACGGAATAATTGCTTTAAAGATTACATATGAGATGGTTCTGATTTAATCTAAAGAATTCCTCGAAGCTTTGCTTCGGGGTTGCAGGTTCAAGCGAATGCAAATTTTTGCAAAGCAAAAAAGTTCTTACAAAATGGTGGTCGTTACGAAATTTTTCGGCAATACCCCGTCTGCTCTGCTGCGGGGATGCATGAAAAATTAACCATTTTGTTTTATTTCAACAATAAATCTTCGTTAATATCCCTGTGTTGCTTTAAGAATAGCAAGATCTATAAATAATGGACCTTGTTAAAGAAATCATTATTATCTGCTACAGAAAACGTAACGAATTGTTATGGCGTGATGCAGCTTTGTTTTCTGGCAATAAGAATTCAGAAATCTCTCGTAATCCAAAAGGAATTATTCAAGAGCGGCACTTTGACGCTTTCTACTGAATCGGCAATCCTATCAGACAAAAATAAATTCATAGAGATTCTGTCATTCTAAATTTTAAAATATGATTCAATTTCGACACATTTTTCTATTACTTGTATTTATAGCCGGATGGAAAAACTCGCATTCCCAGTGTAATGTGAAAATATCGACATCCGCAACGTCTCCTAGTTGTTATAACGGTAGTGACGGTAGTATAACCGTCACCGGAACAGGAGGTTCAGGGACTTATCAGTATCAATTCAATATTGGCATACTAGGTTCTTGGAGTAATTCAAACACCGTCAATAATTTGTCGGCCGGCAACTATATCATTAGTATAAGAGATGCTTACAACACCAGCTGCATTGCAACTTCCTATGTCACGATCCAACAACCTACTCAACTGAACGTTACACCCACAATTACCAATGCAACTTGCGCAAACTCTCCAGACGGGAAAATTGCCCTTTCTGTATCTGGCGGAACTGCGCCTTATACATATGCTTGGACCCAGAACGGAAATGACATATCTGGAATAACAACTGAAACAGCAACAGGCCTGGTTCCCGGTATATACAATGCTACGGTAACAGATGCTAAAGGATGTAAGCAGCAAATAGCTAATACATCAACGACAGCGACACTTCCATTAAGTTTGACTGGATTCAACAGCAAAACAATAGCTTATGGTACGAATACGAATAGCGGCAATGGTGCTATTAACAGTACTGTAAATGCCGCAATAGATTCGGCGGCCAACAGTACCACGCTTCCAGGGTACAATTTTTATGTAAACGGATACAAGTATAGTTCTAGTGCGACAGCATATTCTTCAAATGGTGTTAATGCTAATGGCCAGTTCACAAGCAGTGCGTCCACTCCTGTGTTGTTTAAATTTGCCGATTTTTCGGGAAACCATGACCTACGTCTTAACGGGACACAAACAGGAACGCTTAATCTAAGTTCTTCATCGCAGGCAGCCTATCAAACGCTATACATATTGGGAACGGCTGGAAATGGCCCAGCGTTGGTTAGTTACAAAGTAAATTATAGTGACGGAACCAGTAGCACGGGTACTTTGTCGGTCTATGACTGGTCCTCTTCAACTAATGCTGCAACAGGTATATTATACCGGATAAATTACCAACAGGTAAGTGGCAGTTATCCTGTTGGAAGACAGTCTTCAACAACCGCATTTTACATATCACAGAGCACGATTAATCTTCAGTCCAATACGAAGAAAGTGGTTTCTATTGATTTTACCAATGGTGTTACTTCGGGTAGTAGCAATAATCCCCAATCCAATATCTTTGCGATTACGGGGACGACCATTTCAACTACTGGAGTCGTTGTGCAACCGGGAACGGGAACTGCCGCAACAGTCAATATTACAAGCAATCCTTCATCATCAACCTATTGTACCGGTGAGCAAGTTTTATTAACGGCAAATGCTTCCAATGCTGGAGCCAACCCTACTTTTACCTGGGGAATTACTTCAGGAACTGGGGTGACGTATTCCTCTTCAACTGGAAGTTCTACTATAGCTACTCTTACCGGCACCGGTGCCAAGACCTTAAACGTTACAGTTAATATAGACCAGACAACAGCAACTTGCCTAGCTGTCACAACGGCAACCAATTCTATCAACTTCACAAATGGAACTATTGCAGCTTCAAGCGTTTCTTTGTCCAACATAACACCCATTTGTCAAAACACAACACAGGTTTACACGGCAACACCCACCAATGGAGGATATAGCCCTTCCTATACATGGACCGTAGATGGTACTCAAGTACAAACTGGGACATCCAATACGTTGAGTCGAACCTACACCACTTCAGGAAATAAATTGGTAAGTGTTACAATGACTCCCAATTTAGGTTGCTCAAATAGTGGTATTCCATCATCGACAGTCACTACAGTAGTTAACGCCCAGACAATACCAGAAGTCACGATTAATGGGTGGTTGGTGCCAACAACTTCGGGAGCTTCAAATTCTTTTCAACTCGGTATTGCCAGTTCGAACAATCTTGGATCGTCCCCTTCTTATCAGTGGTACAAAAACAATCAGGCAGTCTCTGGCGCAACATCTAATTCCTATATCGCAAATAGTATAAGTTCGGGGGATGTTTTTTCACTTTTGGTAGGATCTTCCGCCACGTGTCCAAATCCATCAATGCTGATGAGTAATTATACCAACATGACTTACATGTTGCCTATAGTAATGTCTTCGTTTACCTTGTCGAATGCAATACCAAACAACACTGTAAATGTGGATTGGGCGACTTCTATGGAAGTTAATGCTAAGTCCTATGTCGTAATGAGGGCAGAGGATTCCGACCCTAACAATTTTAAGTCTATTGCCACAGTTTTGGCAAGGAACATAAATACCGGGAGTAATTACCATTATCTCGACACTGTCAAACAAAATGGCTCTTATTATTATCGTATAAAAAGTATAGATCTTGATGGTAGTTATAAGTTGTCTGATGTACGTTCCATAGTATTAAGTGGATTAAGAAATGTTTTGTCCGTAATTCCTAATCCTGCATCCGAAATGGCTGTCTTGACTGGGTATGAAGCAGGCTCAAGTATACAGGTTTTCAACATGAGCGGGATACTTATGAGTACAGGAACTGCATCTAGTAAAACATTTGCAATAGATGTTAGTCGATTTGCATCTGGATTGTATATAGTAAAAGCTGTAAGTAAAAACGGTCAAACACAAACTACAAAGTTCATGAAAAAATAGCAATTTTTAGTTAACGAATATTCATTTGTTAACTAAAAATTTTAACCGTTTTTATAAAATACAAAAGCGTAAAATGAAATCGAGACGTAGGTCCAAAACTACTTTCTTGGTCTCTGAGTACTTTGATTTCAGCTTCACTAAACTTCTGTTTTCAAGTATAAATTATTAAAATATTAGAACAATACAAAATATGATAGATAGATAGATAGCACGTCCTGTGTTTCTACACGGGACAAAATCTTCATCATGCTTTACGGATAAGCTTATAATAGTTTTCCAAAGTAAAGTACAACTAAAAGATCCACTTCCTTCCAAATAACATTAATAAGAGTAACTTAATTTAAACAAATACATACTCAATATTTTCATTCAATTCTTCCATTTTGACCCTTGTTCAAACCAATCTATTTGACTTTAAAATGAATGAATTATGAAGCAATTTCAACAAACCATCGGTATCTGCTTTTTTGTAAGGAAAAACAAAGAGAAAAATGATCGTTGGCCGGTGTATGCCCGAATTACAGTCAACAATCTAAGATGTGATTTCTCCATCAAGGAATCGGTAAGTATCAAGGGTTGGGACGATAAACACGGTCGTGCCAAAAATACACTACCAGAGTATAGAATGTTGAACACCTATCTTGAGGAGGTCCCAACAAAATTATGTCCCATTATAACGAGCAACAAAACTATAACGGCAGATATCCTTAAACGAAAATATTTTGGATTATACAATCAAACCAGAAATTTAATGGAGTTGATAGAATATCATAACATACAGATGGTGGGAAAATTAGCGGAAGAAACTTTGAAGAACTATCGCTCCACAGCCAGATTAGTGAAATTTTGAAGGAAATCAAACGACAGTAAAATATATTTATCCTTTTTGATATTGAGTAGGCGCTACCCCATGTACTTTCTTGAATTCTTTACTAAAATATTTGGGGTCGCTATACCCAACCATATATGTGATTTCTGAGATATTATGAATACCTTCTTTAAGGAGAATGCAAGCTCTTTTCAATCTTTGTAACTTAATAAATTCATGAATAGTATTTCCTGTTAGTGCTTGGATTTTTTTATATAAGATTGGTGCACTCATTGCAAATTCTTTAGTTAAAAGCTTTACGCCGAGTTCAGAATTGTCAAGATTATCATCAACTAATTGTACCAGATCTAGTAGAAATATTTGTTCCTGTTGGGTCAAGGTTTCTATATCATGCAGTTTTTCTGCATTTTGGGATATTTCGATATTGTCGTTATATTTTTCTGAAAGTTCTAAACTTTTCGAAATTCTATTTTGAAGTAGTGTTTGCCTTTTTAAAATATTTCCAATAGTCAATTCCAATACTTGCGTATTAAAAGGTTTAGATAAATAAATATCAGCACCATTTTCTAAACCATTAATGAGATCCTCTTCTGTATTTTTTGCAGTTAACAGTATGACTGGAATATGTGAAGTATTGAGGTCTTGTTTTATTTTTTTGCAAAATTGTATTCCGCCCATACCTGGCATCATGATGTCACTTATTATAATATCAGGTATACGATTTTCTAATGTTTTTAACGCATCTTCTGCGCAATCTGAAATGGTTAAGTTATATTCCTTCGATAAAATATCAGACAATAATTCTTGTATTTTATGGTTATCCTCCACAATCATGAGGTCTAACTTATTTTCAGCGTATTGTTTATTGCTACCTTCGTCTTCATTGATAAAAAGTTTACTTCTTGAAGCTGATATGTTATTAGTATTGCTTGAAATAGTATTCTCTGTAAGTGCATTTGATATTCCTGTTATTTTAATGCAGAATTCCTTTGTAAAACTAGCATCTTTAGTATCTTGAATGTATATTTCACCTTTATGTAACTCCATTATCTTTTTGGCATAAGCCAAACCAATACCCAAGCCTGAAACATTATGTATTGGATCATTTTGTATTTGGAAATAATTATCAAAAATCTTTTCTCTATATATTGGATTAATTGGAGTTCCATTATCTGCAATTGAAACAATAATATCCTTCATTTCTTTGCGAACACTAATATTTATTTTACCATTTGGTGGAGTGAATTTGAAAGCATTAGATAACAGATTATAAATGACTTTTTGCATTTGCAATGCATCAATATTCGCCACTGAAGATTCCAGATTTTTAATATCGTATGTAAAATCGATATTGTTCATCTCGGCAATTGGTAAAAAAGATTGATATATTTTGATTACAAAAGGCTTAATCTTTGTTTCAGACAAATGCAATTGCAATGCACCATCTTCTATTTTTCTAAAATCCATTAATTCATTCACTAAATCCATCAATTGTGATGCATTATTCTGAACTTGATTCAATGTAATATTACCTTTTAAGGAGTTTTCCTTTTGTAAAAGATTGGTTAATGGGCCGATTATTAAAGTCAAATGGGTACGAATCTCATGAGAAATATTCGTAAAAAAACTTAATTTTTTCTTATGTAAATCCTCTTCTTTGTCATATAATGCTTTTAAGAAAAAGTATCTAGTGATACCTAAAATCAACATAACGAATAGTGCGAAATAGGTAGCATAGGCCCACCAAGTTTTCCAAAATGGAGGTTTTATAATGATAGAGAGTTCTTTAATAACACTAGGCTTGTTGTCGTTATTAAAGCCTTGTATTTGTAATCTATAATGACCAGGTGGTAGATTTATATAAGTAGCAGATGGCTGTTTGGTCTCGCGCCAATTCTTATCATATCCATTTAATTTGTACAAGTAATGATTCTTATCTGATTTAATAAAATTCAATAAGGCAAAATTGATAGTGAGAGAAGCCTGATTATGTTCGAGCGTAATAGAGGTATTGGTACTATTTAGATTTGACCTTGTAATATTATTTTTTGAAATGGTGTCCAACAAATCAATACTTGTAAATACAATATTGGAATTGTTTTCATTAGATGCCATATCTTTTTGTTGAAAATAGGTAAGTCCATCGTTGCCTCCGAAATACAAAAAACCATTTTTGTCCAAAATGGTGGAATTGTAGTTGAATTGGTTGTTAGCAATACCATCACCTACAAGATATTGTTTGACTGATTTGCCATTATTTAAAATAATATTATACAATCCGGTTTCAGTGCTTATCCAAATACAGTTATTGGATGTTTTTCCAATACTTAATACAGTAACCTTACTTATTTGTCCTATTTCTATTTGGTTCAATTTATTTGTTGTTAGATTGTATTTGTACAATCCAGATCCGGTCCCTATGAGTACCTCATTATCTGACAATTCCATCAGACAATTAATGTTCAGCTCCCTGTACAACGGCATCAGTTTTGAGTTTAGAACCTCATATAATCCAGAAGATGTTCCAGCAAGAATCTTTCCATTTTTTAGCTTTATGAAAGTGCGGCAATTGGCTTTTAATATATTCTTAATGGATGAAACATCTAGAGCGCCCGAATGAATATCGGCTATTTTTATACCATAATTACCTCCTAATAAGAGTTGTCCTCGTTGGTTCTGAATAAAACAATAAGTTTCAGATCTTTTTTCTTCACTTTCGCTTTTTTCAATTGGGTAATAGGTAATTTTTTTGGTTTGGGTATTCATTACGTTGACACCACTACCATGCGTTCCTATCCAAAGTTGTTGTGCATTATCAAAATATACCGACTTTATTAGATCCCCATGTAGAGAGGAATTAACATTTCGAAATACCTGATATTGCATATTCTGGGGATTGAAATGAATCAATCCATTTCCTTCTGTTCCCATCCAAATGGTATTATTTTTATCCAATACCATTTGACTTATCACAGGGCTTTCTATTCCTGGCAATTGAATTAAACCTGGCCAAGTATAAAACTGCGAATTGGCTTTGGATGCGGTACTAACACCTCCAAAAAATGACCCTACCCATATTGAACTGCCATTGTCTTCAAATAAGCTGTAAAGAGAATTTTTCCCTAATGTGAACGGATCATTACTTTTGTGTCGATAGGTTTCTATAGTTTTTGTTGTTTGATTAATAACAAATAAGCCATTCTGACTTGCCACAAAAAGATTTTGATCTTTACCAATTAAAAGTTTACGAATATGATTGTCCAAGTTGGAGCTAAAATCCAATTTGTCTATTATTTTTCCGTCAATACTTACCTGAAATAATCCATTATTTAATGTACCGATCCAATAAGTATCATGTATTCCCTTTTGGATAGAAGTGCAAAATATGTTAGATTTATCACTAACTGGAAGATGTACCTGTTTAATATAAAGACGATTTGAGCCATTTCTAGTGAGTACAAACAATCCATGTGAGGTTGCCAGCCATATTTGCCTATTCCTGTCAATGACAAGATCGTTGATGGAATGTAGCTCATCTTTGGGCGCAAAAGAAAGTCCCACTTTCGTAAATTGCCTTTTTTCTGGATTTAGTGTAATCAACCCCGCTTTTGTTCCTATCCATAACAATTGTCTTTCATCTTCCAAAATGCAGTTAATATCATTAGATCTCGGATTTTCAGTTTGAAAAGGAACATAAAAAGAAGAAAACGTTTCTGTAGATGGATCGTATAAATTCAACCCATATGTGGTACCAATCCATAATCTGTTTCTTGAATCGTTAAAAATAGATAATATATAATCACTTGAAAGAGAATTCTTATCTGCGTTTTGATGATAAAAAGACTTGATATTAAATCCATCATATCTATTAAGCCCATTTTGTGTTCCCAACCAAATGAATCCATCTTTGTCTTGACCGATTGCTAAAACAGAATTTTGAGATAGTCCATTTTCCGAATTAAGATGGTGGAATTTTAATGTTTGTGCATCAGTCACACCTAAAAATCCTCCAAAAAAGGAAAATAAAAGGCCAAGCAAATACAAAAATCTACTTGAGACAAGCTCTAATTTTAAGATTATACCCCTAAATACATACATATTTACCCCATTAACCTTCATTAAAAGTACAATTTTGTGTTAACAAATCTTTAATTGTCTTGCCATTTAAACTGCGGTTAAGGATTATCATCATCATCAAAACAAAAAATTGAACTATGCATTTAGCTAAAATTAATGTGAAGCTGACATGCCAAAAGCGCAAGATTGGAAAAAGTCTATTTAGATGTATGTTACTTCTTATGGCTTTTATTCCTTATTGTGTATGGGCACAACAGAAAGAGATTTCTGGGACAATTAAAGATTCTGCAGGTGTTCCTATTCCTGATGTAACCATCCAGATACAAAATGGAAAAAGCCTAGGAGTAACAGATGATCAAGGATTCTTTAGATTGTCTGTTCAAGAAGGTACTACCATCATATTTTCATCAGTTTCTTTTCAAAACGAGACCCTTAAGGTGGGTGCACAGAACTCGTACAATATAACAATGCAATCAAAAAAGGGAGACCTAAACGAGGTTGTTGTTGTTGGATATGGAGCTCAGAAGAAAGTAAATATGACTGGTGCTGTATCTACCATTGGAGCGAAGCAAATAGCCAATAGACCCGTAACAAATATATCATCTGCTCTAGGTGGTATGGCTACAGGTGTAAGTGTTGCTCAGACATCTGGTAGACCAGGTAGTGATGGTGCTACAATTCGTATTAGAGGAATTGGAACGCTCAATAATGCTGGAGCTCTGATTGTTATTGATGGAATAATAGGAACCATGGATGCGGTCAACCCCAATGATGTGGCTTCCATTTCCATTCTTAAAGATGCCGCCGCAGCATCTATTTATGGAGCTCAGGCAGCTAATGGCGTTATTCTTATAACAACTAAGAAAGGAACGGTGGGCAAGCCTAAATTTACTTATACTGGCATTTTTTCTCAGGCTCGTCCAAACAGTACTCCGAAATTTGTTACGGATTACGCTAGGTATATGCAATTGTTTAACGAAGGTGCAACCAATATAGGGCAAAGTGCCCCATATCCTCAATCTGATATCGATACTTGGAATGCAGCAAAATCAGATCCTAATCAGGTGAATGCTTACGGCTATCCTAATTATGTGGTATATCCAAACACCGATTGGGGAAGTGAAATTTTTGAAAGAAACTTGATTCAAAACCACAATTTTCAAGTTCTTGGAGGTTCAGAAAATATTAGCTATAATTTATCAGCAAGGTATATGGGCAATCCAGGCATTGTAAAAAATGCGGGGCAAAATCGATATGAAATGCGTGCCAACGTTGAAGCAAAGGTTTCGAATTTTCTAACCTTGGGAACACAAACTTTTGCATCCACTGAGACATTTGGGAAGTCTGCTATAGATAATTTATTTAACTTCTTAAGGCAAACTAATCCAGGCATTTATCCTATGTATGATGGTATTTTTGGCGCTCCAACATCGACTGTAGAATCGCCAGGTTTAAACAACCTTTTGGTTTATCTATATGGGAGTGGAGGATCGAATCAAGTTACAAGGCTCAATTCAACACTATATGCGACTATCCATTTCTTGAAAAACTTGTCCTTGACCAGTCGATTTAACTACCAACTTAGACAGCAAGAAACGACAGATTTCTCTAATCCTATTAGTCGTTATAGCTTTAATACCAATACTATATTGGTTCAAGCGGCACCTGCTGTTAGCCTTAGCACAAGCCAAGGTTTTAACAAAGATTATGCCTATACTTTTGACAATGTTTTGAGGTATAATAACAGTTGGATGAAACATAATCTAAGTGCTATGGTCGGTTACAACGAATATTATTATAATTATTATACTTTCTCTGCGACAAAGACTGGTCTGATTGATGCAAGTATTACCAATATTGGAACCGCCACAACAATGACGAGTATTGGGGGAAATAAGTACGATCGATCCATGCGCTCATTTTTCGGTAGAATCAATTATAATTACGATGAAAAATATTTGTTTGAAGCAAATTTCAGAAGAGATGCCTCATCGCGTTTTGGAACGAATAACAAATGGGGAACATTTCCTTCATTTTCAGCAGGATGGAGAATCTCAGAAGAAAGTTTTTTTCAAAATCTAAAAAACACTTTCCAAGACGTAAAACTGAGAGGATCTTGGGGTAAATTGGGAAATGAGCGTATGGTAGATGCGAATGGAAATGAAACTTATTATGATTGGCAAGCTAATTATAGTGGTTACAATTACACATTTGGAGGAACACAAGTGGTAGGTTTGGCTTCTTCCAAAATTGCGAACCCAGATCTTAAATGGGAAAGTACAACGCAAACAGATATTGGTTTAGAATTTTCGACTTTTCAGAGAAGGCTTTCTGTAGAGTTAGATGTTTACAATAAGACAACATCAGGAATTCTATCAACTATTCCGTTGCCTTTGACTGCTGGAAATATCAGCGCCCCTACCGTAAATGGACCACAAGTAAAAAATAAAGGAATAGAGATCACTTTAAACTGGAGAGGAAATTTTGGAGAGGTTAACTATACAGTGGGTGGAAATTTTGCGTATAATTATAACCGAGTAAGTAAATATAAAGGTAAATTGGTTGAGGGCTGGTCAGATGTGAATGGTACACAAGTCTATAATAGTAACATAGGTTCTGTCGCCTCTAGTGCAAGTAGTAATACGCCAATTGTTGAAGACCATCTGATAAATGAGTATTATTTACGTCAAATTTATAAGGGTAATGGCTCTTATAAAAATGCTGATGGATCCGTAAATAAAAATGGGGGGCCAAAGGATGGTATGATACGTACTGCGGAAGATTACCAATGGGTACAAGATATGAAAACTGCAGGTTATTCATTCTCCCCAGTTAATAATGTTGGTGCTTCTCAACTGTATTATGGTGATTTTATCTTCGCAGATTTGAATAATGATGGCATTTATGGTAATACCTACGATCGCGAGTTCACAGGCACCAGCAATGTACCAAAATATGTATTTGGCTTTAATGCTAATTTTAATTGGAAAGGATTCGATTTCTCAATGATTTGGCAAGGTGCGGCTGGTATGCAATATTACTGGAATGCAGAAGGTTATGATAATTCGATAGTAAGACTGACAAATCAGGTAGCATCGAGAATCGCAGATGATCACTATTATAATAATTTAAGTGATGCTTCCGATCCTAGAAACAACTTGAATGGACACTTTCCTAGACTTAAGTTAGGAGGAGACGCAATCAACAATACGGCCAGTAATTTTTGGCTTTACAAAGCAGATTATTTAAAGCTTAAAAATGCACAAATAGGATATACACTTCCAAGTGAATGGATGACGAAATTACATGTAAGTAATTGTAGAATATTTTTTTCCGGAGAGAATCTAATTACAATTACACCATGGAAAGGTATTGATCCAGAGTTAGGTGCTAATATTGGCTACCCAACAATGAGACAATTTGCCTTAGGTATTAATTTGGGACTATAAAAATTAATAAGTAATTTTTTAAAATGTTAATTATGTTATTTAATAATAAAAAGTTTAAAATCATCCCAATCGCAATATTGGGATTAAGTCTAATATATTTAGCGGGTTGCCGTAAGAATTTATTGGAAACAACTCCTTATACGTCTGTTTCTTCTGCTAACATGTGGACGACATCCAATTTGACTGACCTTGGAATTGCAGGTGTATATCAGCAGCTTAGAATGGGATATACCTCTGGCTCTTCCTCTGCATCTGGACGCGAACTTTATCAATACAATAGGTTTGTTGAAGGGCAAGGTACAGACGCAGACGCATTTCTAACTGGAACAGCAACGACTGCCAATGGAACTGTATCTGGAGTATGGCGAGATCTTTATGAAGGAATTTTCAGATGTAATGATGCCATCGACAATTTAGCCAACGTGTCTCCGTCTCCAGATTCTGTAAAAGCTAGATATACTGCTGAAATGAAGTTTCTAAGGGCTTATTTTTATTTTAGACTCAATCAATTGTTTAAGGGTGTTCCTATTTATTTAGACCCAAGAAACACGTCCGATCTTTTAAGAGCAAGAAATACGGAAGCTGAAGTTTGGACTCAAGTTATAAAAGATCTTACTGATGCAGTAGGAGAACCTTATTTGCCGGCCAAATATGCAAAAGGAAATTCTAGTTTTGGTCATGCCACAAAAGGTGCAGCATATGCATTACGAGGAAAAGCCTATATGTATCAACAAGATTGGGCTAATGCAATAGCCGATTTTCAAAATGTAAAAAATAGCGGATATGCTTTATTTGGAGGTACTTATAGGGATTTATTCCTGGAAGCTAATGAACAGAGCGATGAATGTATTTTTTCAATACAGTATTTGCCTGTAGATGGTTATGGTTCTAATACTCAATTCTATTGTGGAACTAGATCTTCTTTCGGTTCTTGTTGGAACTCATATGTCATCTCGCCTAATCTTGTTGAGGCTTATGAGAACGCTGATGGGAGTCCCTTTAATTGGGATACATATATCCCAGGATATAGTTCCAAAACAATAGCTCAGAGGGAAGTATATTTTTTAAGAAACAATCTTACAGATGCAGAGAAATCTGCCGCAACAACTCGTGGAGCTGACATGACTCAGTACTTACCCACAGGAAATGAGGCGAGAATTCTGACAGCATTTGCAAAAAGAGATCCTAGACTGGCTGCCAATGTCATTACTCCTTATTCTACCTACTTAGGTCGAAATATTAACGGCGCTGATCAAACATTCACAGTACGTTGGCCATTTAGAAATGAATTGCCCCCAACGCTAGATCTTCTTACGGACACTAGGTCGTATTTGTATTATCTGCACCGAAAATTTGTATACACTGGAACTACACAACTTCCTAATCGTACATCAGGTGGGATAGACTTTCCAATAATTCGTTACGCAGACGTATTGTTGCTATGGGCAGAAGCATTAAATGAGCAGGGAAATACTTCATCAGCTATCCCTTTGGTAAACCAAGTAAGAGCTAGGGCTGGAGTTGGCTTATTAAACTCATCCAGTGCGACAACAGTAGCAGGCCAAGATGATTTGCGCAAAAGAATACGACATGAACGCTTGGTCGAGTTTCCCAATGAAGGAATATCTTTCTTCG
The DNA here is from genome assembly GCA_003241175.1 of Pseudopedobacter saltans. Classification (GTDB taxonomy): domain Bacteria; phylum Bacteroidota; class Bacteroidia; order Chitinophagales; family Chitinophagaceae; genus Rhizosphaericola. The sequence continues at coordinate 3,443 of QFOI01000036.1, read as the reverse complement.
ATGAAATGCGCTGGAAGACATGGAAAGATGATGTATTCTTTACTGGAAATGGCATAAAGCAAGCGTGGGGAACAGTTACCGTACCTTATGTTTGGCTTGGTGATCAAGTATATACTTGGCCAATTCCTTTAACTGAACGTCAAAATAATCCATCTCTTACACAGAATACTGGCTGGATTGATTAATACAAATTAGTATGTCACTGTACTGTGTGGAATAGTACAGTGACATTTTTTTTATTTGTGTTGTATGTATTTTGTAAAATTAGTTCAATGTTTTATATAGTTAGGATTCTATTGATATTAGGGACGCTGATAGCATTTTGTGATCGGTCCAATGCGCAAAATTTCGTAAGTATTTTACCAACAGACAATGAACGGTTGATTATTGAAAAAGCAGCTCATGTAACACCTTCCGAAAGACAATTACGTTGGCAGCAGTTAGAATTAACAGCCTTTATGCATTTTGGAATAAATACATTTACCAACAAAGAATGGGGCGATGGTACTGACGATATATCTATTTTCAACCCCAAAATGTTGAATGCGGAACAATGGGTAAATGCGTTAAAAAATGCTGGGTTTAAACAAATCATTTTTACGGCAAAACATCATGATGGCTTTTGTCTATGGCCAACAAAATATACAAAATACGCTATACAAAATACACCTTACAAGGATGGCAAAGGTGATATAGTCAAAGAAATAAGTACAGCTTGTAAAAAGAATGGAATCGGTTTTGGTATTTATTTGTCTCCATGGGATCGGAATTCCAAATATTATGGTGATTCAATTCAGTACAATACTTATTTTGAAAACCAATTAACTGAACTATTAACAAATTATGGTACAATTGACGAAGTGTGGTTTGATGGTGCTAATGGAGAAGGTCCAGATGGGAAAAAACAATGGTACGATTTCCAGACTTGGTATGCCTTAATTCGCCGATTGCAACCCCAAGCCATCATTGCCAATATGGGTCCCGATGTAAGGTGGGTTGGAACAGAGTCTGGTATAGGAAGAATTACTGAATGGAGTGTACTTCCATTAACGGAATCTTCTCAAGTTGCAATAGCTAAGAATTCTCAAAAAGACATGACTATCAAACCTACCATAACTGGTAGTTACAAAGATAATGACCGTGGTGGCCGAGGTAAGCTATCAGGTGTTACTGGATTGATATGGTATCCCGCAGAAACAGATGTGAGTATAAGGCCTGGATGGTTTTATCATCCAAATGAGGACAATAAAGTCAAAACGGGAAAAGAACTTTTGAGTTTATATTGCACATCAACGGGGCGCAATGGCTTGCTTTTATTGAATCTTCCTCCAAACAAGGATGGATTGCTTTCTAGCGCAGATTTACAGTCTCTTAAAGATTTTGGAAATTATTATAAAGAAACATTTGCTATTAATCTGGCCAAGAAAGGCACTATTTCAATTAGCAATAAAAAGAGTATTATAAAGCTTATAGATGAGAATAGAAAAACTTTCGTTACCTCATCAAATAAATCAGATTCAATGTTGAATATAACAGAAACTTTCGAGGACTATATTGATTTTAATACGATCGTATTGCAGGAGGCTATTGAATTAGGACAACGAGTGGAAAAATTTAAGATCGAGGCCATGTTGGATAAGAAATGGAGCAAAATTGCAGAAGGAACAACTATTGGTTATAAACGAATTCTACAATTGAACAAATCTGTCAAAACCAAAAAATTGAAGATCAATATTCTTTCTTCAAGATTGAATCCCAATATAAGCGAGTTCGGACTTTATTTTAATAAATACCAATAAAAGAATGAAAAAGATATTTCCACCTTATTTTTCAATCAGAGTTTTACTACTCGTGTTGAGTTGTGCTTATTCTGGAGTAGCAATAGAGGCGCAGTCTAGTACAAAATTTACAAAACTCATCTGGTCCGATGAATTTAACTATGAAGGATTGCCTGATTCGACTAAGTGGTCATTCGAAGTTGGTGTAGTACGCAACAAAGAGCCACAGTACTATACCAATAAAAGACTAGAAAATTGTCAAGTAAAGAATGGTTTTTTGACTATAACAGCCAAGAAAGAAAAATTTGAAGATTCGTCCTATACTTCAGCAAGCATACATACACAAGGAAAAGGAGAGTTTAAATATGGTCGCATGGAAATGCGCGCAAAAATGCCCAAAGGTATTGGAAGTTGGCCTGCGTTCTGGATGTTGGGGAAAGAACATGGAGCTGTCAAATGGCCAGATTGTGGAGAAATTGATATTGTAGAGTATGTGGGAAAAGATTCAAATCAAGTTTATGGTACCGTTCATTATGCTGATGATAAGGGAAAATATCACATGAAAGGCATCAAACCTAAACTAGGAGACCCTTCTGATGGCTTCCATATTTATGCGGTGGAGTGGGATGAGAATAGTATCAAATGGTATTACGACAGTATTATGTTTTTTCATTTTGATTACAAAGATGTTGATAATTATTCTAAATCGATTTTACAAAATAAGTATTATTTATTAGTGAACCTTGCTTTAGGTAGAAAAGGAACTTTGGGGGGACCTTTACAGGACCGTATTTTGCCTTTAACCTATGATATTGATTATGTAAGAGTTTATCAATAATTTTTTGAACATGAGTTATGTTTCAATACGACAAACTAATATATGTAGAATTCTATTTTTATTGGCATCCAATCTTGAAGTTCTTCAGAAATAATGAGTTAGTGTAACCCACTCATTAAGTTCGATTTCTTTGATTGTTATTTTTATTTCATATAGTTCCAAAAAAGTTCAATTATAAAGTAAGATGCCATAGCAAAGCCTTGATTCTTTACATCATTTTGCATATCTTTTTTCAATAAGTTCGAATAAGGAAGATTCATGAATCAGACTATAATTATCGTAGTGTACTAAACTAATAGGTGTACTCGAAAATAATAGATGATTATAACATATTGATTAAAAATAGATTACAGGTTAGTGGTAGTAGTTCTGCCGCCCCGACAAAAAGCTAGATCAACAAAATGGTCTAGCTCTTTTACTTTACTATATATTTTATTTCATGTACTTTTAGTGCGATTAAACCATCCGGATTTATGAAATTACGATTTGCGCCATTATATTCTATTAGCACTATATTGTTATTTAATCTACATGTTTTTGCCCAAAACAATCATCACAGATTGTTGTTGGGAATTTCTAAAGTAGATCACAAGTTGGTATTAATGGATTCGAAAACCTATCAAGTCATTAACAAAATTGATATTGGAGAGGATCCACATGAAGTAACTGTTTCCAGTGATGGCAAAACCGCTTATGTCTCCAATACAGGTTTTGGTACGCTGCATGACATAAATGTGATTGATTTGGTCCAACAAAGAGCTTTGAAAACTATTGACACGCGTCCACTTTGGGGTCCACATGGACTTTCCTATACTGACAACAAACTG